>CAZXOJ010000001.1:0-7203 GCA_964642325.1 uncultured Bacteroides sp.
ATATGGTCCATTTCGTACCAGGGCTAGTAATTGTTCCCGCTTTGTCAATACAGTTATCCTGTCAGGAAAGCCGGCATGGAAATTCAGGTTCCGCCTCAAATATTTAATCCCTCTGACTCCTACGCCGATGAACAATGTGAATTCACTCGAAAATAAATTGGAGATGCCGGACCGGTCGGGACACATTCCTTTTTATCCAATTAAAAAATTAGACCATATATCATTGAGATCCACCCTCCACGCACCCAGAAAGGATAGTAAAATCCCTGAGCAAGCCCAATGGCTTGGCGGAGAAGGGGCTGGTTCCTGGTTTGATTTCGAATCACAAAATTCAAGGTTAAAGGTCACCCGTTATTCTCCCTCTGGTTTGATTGAGTGTACAGGCTATTATGAAAACTTGAATGACGATGGCATATGGCCGGATAATTCATTCCGGGTAGCCTACCCAAGCAATTGCAACATTATCTCCTTTACCAAAAATAATACGCTGATCCACTTCGAAAGGAATCATGCTTCTGTACCCCCTCATGATTACAATGTGTTTGCAATACCACAAAGGTTGATCTCAGTCTAATAATTTCATATCAATCGCCCATTCTTCCCAAAGGGCATTCATTGCTTCGACCTTCTCAGGAAACCTGGTTGCCAGATCATTCACTTCAGTTCGGTCAATAGAGAGATCAAATAATTCCCATTCCCCCCGATTAAGAGCCGCCATTTTCCAGTCACCGATCCGCACCGCTCTTCCACCTGAATGCTCCCAGAAAATGGTGTCGTGAGTGGCGGATATACCCTCGTTAATAAGAGGAATCAGGCTTGTTCCGTCCATTGGACCGAGTTCTTTGCCTTTGAAAAAATCAGGGTATTCTGCACCAGCCAGTTCCAGACAGGTCGGTAGAAGGTCCATCACATGCCCCACTCCATCATTCAAGGTATTCTCTTTCCCTTTGAATCCATCTGGCCAGTGGGCAATAAATGGAGTATGGATACCCCCTTCGAAGGATTCCTTTTTCCAGTACCGCCATGGTGAATTCGATGCGCTGGCCCAGGCATTACCCAAATATCCCCATGTAAGTTCACTGCCAGGCTGGAAAGGATTATAATCGATCTCCGTACCGTTACGGGTATACCCGGGGCGGTCAAACCCAGGAGGATAGCCCCGTTCATAGGAGGCACCGTTATCAGCAAGAAAGAAGATAACCGTATTATCAAATTCACCCTTTTCCTTCAGTTTCCGAATGATCTTTCCAATGCCCTGGTCTATCCTGTCTACCATGGCGGCGTGGGTGGCCATATGGTTCGCTTCCTTCTCTTTCTGGGTACATTCCTCCCATGATTTTCCGGATGTATTTTCGGGAAGAGTATACCGCTCTGCATCAATCAGTCCCATGTCAATAAGCCTATTATACCGTTCCTTGCTCAGCTTCTCCCAGCCACCTGTGTAAGTATCCTTGTATTTGTCAATATCCTCTGGAAGTGCATGCAGCGGCCAATGCGGAGCCGTATGGGCCACATAAAGGAAAAATGGATCTTCATCTTCCGTGAATTGTTCGATCATCTCAAGTGATTTATCCGTAATGAAATCCGTCATATAAAAATCATCCGGGTTTTCCCCGATGGGATCTTCATTGTGGACCAGGCTGAATGGATCAAAGTAATTCACGACTCCCCAGATCACACCCCAGTGCTCATCAAATCCCCGGTTGCAAGGATATGTCTCAAGGGGGGCAAATTTTCCGTAATCAGCCTGGTGCGCCATCCATTTTAACTGTTCTTCCTTGGGTTCCACCGCCTGGGTTAATGAAAGATGCCATTTCCCTGCCATACCGGTGTGATACCCGTTCTTAGCCAGAATCTCCGCAATGGTGGGTGTATATAGGTCAAGGTTCCTGCCATTGTTTGCCATTCCTACCCGGTGTTGGTATTTACCTGTCATCAGGGAGGCCCTTGTAGGACAGCAACGCGCACAATTATACATTTGTGTGAACCGTATACCATTCTCAGCAAGCAGGTCCAGGTTAGGGGTCTGTATCTCACCTCCATAACAGCCGGGGTCGGAAAAGCCCATATCATCAGAGAGAATAAGGATAATGTTGGGGGCAGGTTGATCCTTTTCACAGGAGAATCCCACAAATGTCAATAATAACAATGGAATGATGACCTTACAGCTAAGTATCTTTAGTGACATCACGTGATCTGTATACGTTTACCTGGAAAGCTCTTCCAGGACTTTCTTCCCCTGCCGCATCAAATCCTCAGCATTTTCAGGCCGTCCTATGCTGTTGAACCTGGCCACTGTTTCATCAAGCAACAACAGTTTCAGTTTGGCCACATCTGCGTCATCATTTTTGAACTGTTCCCTGAGGATCCTTATTTTCTCAAAATCCTGTATGCCTTCCACCATACGTTCATAGCGGATGGAGCTTCGGGCTCCGGGATAGACCATGTAAGTATCCCCTGCGGGCCAGGCCCTGAAGCGGGAATCATGCAGGGGATCCTTTACCCAGCTGGTAAATGACCACCGTAAAAGCCCATCATAACCGGCAGCCGTGGCATACCAGCCCATATAAACCGCATCTACCGGGGGAGAAAAGGTAAAGGTATTGGGAAATTCATCCACGCAGCAGACATAATAGGTAGTTGGGTATCCCTTTGATTGCCGGTAATCAATGTCCTCCTTATCAATCACAACATGTGTATAAGAGATACTCAGGTCCTTGATCTTGTCGGGGAACCGCTTATAGGCTTTATGGCTATCTGCCAGGGAAATGCCAATATCCGGTGCTAGCTCGTCCATCATCTCAAGCATTTTCTGCATCGATTCCCCATCTCGTTCATCCATGGCAAAATTGGTGATCTTATGCCATCCCTTCTCTTGTAGGTGGATCCAAAAATCTTTCAGGAAAGGTGTCCACATTTCAATGAAAGCCGGAGATCCTGCTTCGATTTCCACCGTATCATTTTGGGCAGCCGATTCATTATAATACACCAGTTTATTTGTCCAGGGAATCAACGAATAGCAATTGATCTGCCTGTCGACTCCCATTTCCATCATAAACTGTACATAGCGGTCAAAAAGGGTATAATCAAATGCCCAGTTCCCATCTGCTTTTTTTGTCCATTGAACCATCGATTCGAATCCCCACTCCGTCTGTGTCCCCCAAGGCTTTTCGATGATAGATGTGGTAATCACTTTCTGTCCGGCATCAGCCAGCATTTTTGAATATGGCCTCAATATTTCCCAGTGCTCAGGGGACCAGGGTTCCAGCTGGTATATCTTGGCTATCGCCAATGGATGTTGCCAGAGGTCGAGGTGAAACTTCCATTCAGAGGATGCTGGCAACAAATGTGGCAATACCTCAAGCCGGAAAGAAAACTCCCGGGTATCCTCACCCCGGGCACTCAGCTGCATGGTAGAAGAATAGATCCCTGGTTCAGCATCAGCGGGAACATCTATGGTGATCCAGATAGGGCGTGCACTTCTCCTTTCCATATCATAATAGGGCACATTATCCAGGGCATCAGGCGAAAGAGAAACAGCGTAATCTTCGGGATTCCGCTTGCTGCAACCTTCGGCAAATTCATCGGTAAGCACATACCTGACAAACCTGGCCCTGGCAATTTCTGAGGATAGTTTCTGCCCCTGCTCCGATACAAAGTCCGAAAAGTTGCATCCGACCTTTGCGACAGGATCTTTTGACCATAGCACTAACTGGGCGGATACCTTCTCCCCCTTCCACGCTGTGCCCTTCCATTCAATAGTTTGTGGATGTCCAGGTACGGAGCTTTTCAGATAACGCACATCAATAGAACCCACAGTGGCATGTAATCCAGATTCAACTGCTTCCCAGTCAGCACTTGCATCCGGACTGGGATCCTCCGCTTCAGTGTACGTGTCAAATTGATTTGGGGATGGTTTCTCCTGATTGCAGGAGTGTAATAACAGCACGATTAATACTACTGAGCTACATAGCCCCAGCAACCTCATCCCTGTCCTTATAGACTTATTACAGTTCACGGATCCTGATGTTTTTCCAGAGGACTCTCAATCCCAACTGGTCTTCATTATTTATGCTATGTAGCTGGAGTGCGATGAAGCCAGAGCTGGCTTTTTCATCTGTGGTTTCTACAGCCTTGACCCCGTTTATCCAGATCTGGAAACGGTTCCCATCGGCAATGATCCTGAAATGATTCCAATCTTCCTGCTTGAAAGCTTTGCGTGCTTCTTCATTTTCATTGAGTGGCACCAGCCAGCCCCTGCCACCTTCTTCATAAAAGCCTCCGCTCCAGGCCCTGTCGGAAGGATCTATCTCTATCTGGTAACCATTCACCGTTCCAGCTTTCCAATCCCGGGAGCTTTCTTCAAGGCTCCCATTCAGGTAAGGAGTTGATGTGGGTACTTCATAAACCCCGCTACGGATTTGTACACCAGTATTCATGCCTTTGTTGACCTTGAAATCAACTTCCAATTCAAAGTTTGCATAGCTATTGGTAGTTGCCAGGAAGGTATTGGGCATCCCCATTTTAGTTTCAGCCACAAGTATTCCATCCTCCACAAAGAAGTTGCTTTCAGGAGCTCCTTTTACTTCCCAACCTTCCAGGTCGGTTCCATTAAAAAGGTCAACCCATCCCCCATCCTGCTGACATGAAATCATGGTCAGAAATCCTATAACAGAAAACAGAAAAATTGATTTTTTCATATTGATCCAGGTTTAGTGATTAGTATTTATGCAAATCTTTATAAATTTAGTAATTCTCAGGTTATCGGTATATTTAATGGAATACTTATACTAAAATAAAAAACATGTATAGACGTACTTTTCTGAAAACTTCATCCCTGGCTTGTATGGCAGGTATTGCCAAGCCAGCGATGGCTGCTAAACCCGGACTGGGAAAAGATGGAAAAATCAGGCCCGCCATAAGCCTGAATGCTTATTCCTTCACCAGACCGTTACTGGCTCATGAGATGAGCCTTGAAGAACTTTTCCAGTTTGCTGCAGAGACCGGATTTATGGGAGTGGATCTTACTGCCTATTATATTCCTGCCTACCCAGAAATCCCCGAAGATAAAATACTCTTCGATATTAAAAGGATGGCCCTCCTGAAAGGACTTGCTATTACCGGTACAGGGGTAAGGAATGATTTCACCCACGCTGATCCTGAAGTACGTGCCAAAGAAATAGACCTGGTGAAAAACTGGATCGTAGCTGCCGCCAAAATGGGGGCCCCATATGTCAGGGTATTTGCGGGGAAGGAATCACCAGAAGGCCATACACGTGATGAGATCAAATCGTGGGTGATTACCGCCTTTCAGGAATGTGCTGATTTTGCCTCTTCCTACGGAGTGATGGTCACCTTTCAGAATCATAATGATTTTATCGTTGCCGCTGAAGACATTATTGATATCATGGAAAACGTTAATTCAGATTGGTTCGGGTTCATGCTTGACATAGGCAGTTTGCCTGTCCCCGATCCATATAAGGACATTGAAAAGCTAATCCGCTATGCTGTTACATGGCAGGTTAAGGAAAATGTCAAGACGGATGAGGGCAGCGTTCCGACCGATTTTCCAAGGCTCATGAAAATTGTTAATGAAAACAATTACCATGGATTCTTCCCACTGGAAACCCTTGGAGATGGAGATCCCAGGAAAAAGGTCCAGGCACTTTACAAGCTTGTAATGGAAGCTATGCTTTAATCGTTGATGGGTATCAGCTCAATATTCCTGTAACTTACCTTTCCGTGATCTCCCTGTAGGTAAATGGGACCGGGGATGAATTCATCGGCTGTCATAGCTCCCCCGGTAACCCCTTTTACGGGTTGATTGTTTATGATCATCTTGCCGTTCAATAGGACGGTTAAATGCCTTTTGTACAGAGTGATATCCATTTTCTGCCATTCCCCGGCTGGTTTTTCAGCGGCTACTAAAGGTACAATCCTGCTGTACAGGGCACCCATGTTATGTGAGTCCAATGGGCTCCCATAGCTATCCATAACCTGCACCTCATATATGCCTCTCAGGTAAACACCCGAATTGCTGCCTTTTGGAACATTGACTTCCAGTTTAAGATTAAAATCTTCAAAGGTTTCGACGGTACGCAGATTACCATAATGAATATGCTCTTCACCTTCCTTTTGTGCCGGGTCATTTACCAGTACACCATCAATTACCTTCCATCCACTTATTGATTTTGGCTCAAGTAATTCCCATCCCGAAAGATCCTTGCCATTTAATAACTTGACCTTTTTGCCAAATTTAAGATCGCCCAGGTTGGGTGTGGGGGGAACCGGTGGTATCCTTTTACCGGTAAAGGAAACGGTTTCCAGTCCAACTCCATTACTATCCGGAAAGAACCCGGTCCCGGTGATCTTATCTTCACCCTCCTTTTTCAGCTTATACCAGAAAATCACGGAATGTTCCCTGACTGCATTGCCCGATTCATCTTTTGCCCTGACTATCCTATTGCTGCGTGTGAGGATCATGTCTTTGCCCTTAACAAATACAAAATCAACAGGAGTAACACTTCCCCCTTGCCAGAGCACACTGGCATCGAGGTAGCCATCTTCC
This sequence comes from uncultured Bacteroides sp., assembly GCA_964642325.1. GTDB lineage: Bacteria > Bacteroidota > Bacteroidia > Bacteroidales > SM23-62 > SM23-62. Next base: position 6,569 of record CAZXOJ010000001.1, read on the forward strand.
TGGGTAATTTCCATCCATCCCGCGTTACTGTTTTCATAATCCAGGTCCAGGGCCCATACCCCAAGGAATGCATCGGCAGATTGCGCTAAGGCTTGCGTATGGCCTGCCATAATAATTAATAGTCCACATAATGCTGTTAAAGCTAAATTCTTGATTTTCATTCGTTTATTGAGTTAATTGGTTAGAATTTTTCGTCCTGTTTTTTTTGCAATCTTCTTCCTGATCTTGTCGTAAGATGGAGGTGGTTCTATCGGCATATACTGAATCATACCTCTTATCTCTCCTTTGTCTTTCATCCTCTCATACCATTTCTTCTTATTGTCTCCTGCCTCCTTCATTTCGTCGGACCAGTCTTCCAGGCAGCAGAAGTAGGTGTTTTCATGTTCCGGTGAAATGTCGATGATTTTCATGACTATAAACTTAGTAATGGCATCTTAATCAACCGCTACCGGCCGTTTCAGTTTCACAGGCTGACACCATGAGTTTTTCCCGTCATAAACTCCGGTTACCAGGTGTGTGATCTCCCCGTTTTCAATCAGCAGTTGCGGCCTTTCCCTCCTGGTGCAATGTAATGTCTGGCCATTCTCATAATTGATATCATGATCATATACCACAACGGGATCATATTTTTTCCA
>CAZXOJ010000001.1:7303-43210 GCA_964642325.1 uncultured Bacteroides sp.
GTGGCCCGGACAATCTCAGAATCGAACCTGTATTCCCGGGGAAAGTCCATTCTTTTTATCCAGCGGGATGCAAATAAATGATAGGTTGAACCAACCTTGATCATCGAACCACCCCAGACCCAGTACCCGTCCATCCGGAAGCCGCTGTCTGTGGAAACTTTTTCAAGTTCAAATTGAATCACCTGGTTTTCTTCCGTACAGAAAACCATCGTCAGAAGTAATAAAATCGGTAACTTTGTTTTCATAATTAAGAAAACTATAAATTTAGATAATAATTCATCTCGAATAAGATACGAATTAATCATGAAAATACTTTACACCATCATCTGTCTGCTCACTTTCTGTGGCCCCCTGGGAGCGCAGAATATCTTTTCAGTCCGAGATTCCAGGACCTTTCTAAATAACAAGGAGATCCAGGTCATAGGGCTCCGGTGTTCAAATTCTCTCATGACGGATGAGATTACGGATGATCTGATCAATCACCTGGATGTTTATAAATCATATGGGATCAATACGATCAGCGTATTTATTATGGGATCGAGGTTTGGTGATGTCAGGGGATACAATGAAGATGCATCACTGAATCCAGAATATATTGAGCGAATGGCAAAGATTATTAAGGCCTGTGATCAACGCAAGATGATCGTACTCATCGGCTGCCTTTACTGGGGAAATTCCAAAGGAAAATGGGATGGCTGGAAACAGCAGGATGCAGAGAATGCTGTTGCAAATACAGTAAGATGGCTTTCCGAGAATAATTTCAGAAATGTTTTTGTGGATCCCGACAATGAGGGAATGGCCCAGAGGGAAATGGGCTTCGATATATTAAGGATGATAGCTGCAGGAAAAAAGGTGGATCCAGGCATTATGATTGGATTTAATTCCAAGGGTTATCCCCCTCCCAATGCTGACCTGGCCCTTCATTTTAGCGAGAAGGTGCCTGATAAACCATATATTGAGAGTGAAGGGACAATGACAGATTACTGGGGAGATAGCAAAGAGAAGGGCTGGTATGAATATATTAATGTTGGCATCTATACCCAAGGAAAGAAGGCAGAACAGTTACAGCATACTGATAACCTGCTTAAGAACGGTCACGGATATATGTTTGCTTCCACATGGCTTCAGAATGTCAGGCCCAACCATCATCCCGGGGGAGATGGTTCACATTGTGACCCGGGGATAAAGTGGTGGCTCGAATATATCAGGGAAAACTATTAAGACTCCCTATTCAATATCAGTAAGCTGGAACAAGCTCCCCTGTATATTTACCTCATTAAATACCAGTTCTTCGGCAAATTCAATGACATTTTCTTCCCCTGCCTCATCAATGCTGATGTTGTCAAGAAGGATCCTGGTAATGGGCTCTTCCTTGACACCTACAATCCTGAATGGGGTCTTTTCGACCTTTTTACACTTGATGCCGGATACATAAAAATCATTGAATTTTGTTGGGAAATGGTTCCCCCTGTAACCGTGGTAATCCATCCTGAAGATGAATATGGCATCCTGGCATGACTCAATCTCCATATCTTTAATATAGACTTTCTGTACCTGTCCGCCCCGGTCAAGGTTACATTTAAAATTCAGGGCATGTTTTCCACCGGCAATGTAATTGTCATATATATAAATGTTTTCGACTCCACCTGACATCTCAGATCCTATGCATAAGGCATTGACACCGCTGAGAAGATGGTTGTTTCGCACGATGATATTTCTGCTGCCGGGACGATCCCATGCATCCTGGTCACGGCCGGCTTTGATGGAAATGGCATCATCATGGGTCCTGATCTCACAACCCTCAATCAGTAAATCCTCACTGCTGTCAGGGTCAATCCCGTCATCATTCAATGATTCGCCGTAGATTTTTAGATTCCTGAGGGTAACGTTTTTGCTGAATACAGGATGGACGGTCCACATCGGGCTATCGCGCAGGGTCAGGTCTTCAATCAACACTCCTTTACATTCGTAAAGTTCTATCAGGGTAGGTCTCAGGTAATGTTGCATCCCGTCTCCATATCCATCATCTTCACCATCCCCGTCCAGATCCAGGTACCCATTCGCAAACACCCGTTCCTGTTCCGGGACCGTATCGTTGCCCATCTGGCGAAGTCGTGTTTTGTCCGGATTCTGATGCTTTCTCCATTCTATTGACCATTCCTTTGCCGCTCCGTCAATGATGCCTTTCCCGGTAATGGCCACATTTTCCAGCTGATATCCATAGATCAGGGGAGAATAATTATAACAGACTGTTCCCTCCCAGCGTACTTTAACCGCAGGCAGGTAGCTATCCGGATTATGGCTGAAAAATATCCTTGCCCCTTCTTCAATATGCAGGTTAATATTACTTTTTAAATGGATGGGGCCATCGATGAAATATTGTCCAGGTGGTACAATTAATCTGCCTCCTCCCGAGCCTGACAATTCACTAATTGCCTTGTTGAAGGCTTCACAGAAATCCTTTGTTGAGTCATTATTTTCTTCAGATATCGTTACCACCTCCTGTGGCTGTGAAAAATCTGGTGGATTAATCCTTTCAAGAATGCCTGGTAATCTTTCCCATGCCTCTTTCTCCAATTTTTTTGCACTTTTCAAATTAAATGATTCCGGAAGATCTGGCTGACAGGATTGAAAAAGAAATGCAAAAGAAAGGAGGGTCAGCAGGTTGAGATTATGTCTTTTCATTGAGCAAAATAATTTTAACCTAGTGTTAGAATTATTCTTTTCCCAAGACCTTCTTCGAATATCCTAAATAAAGTCGACAATTGAATATCAATTTTCCCATTTTCCAGCCTTGAGATATAGCTTTTTTTTGTCCCGGTTTTGAAAGCAAGCTGGTCTTGTGTCATTTTGGCCTGTTTCCGGGCATCTTTAAGTAATTCACCTATCATAAAAGCCTTGGCTTTATACTCAAAGTCAGTTCTATTGCTCGTACCAACTTTCCCATATTTTGCATCAAGTAATTCATCGAAACTTCTGATATTGTTCAAATCATTCATGACTCTAAACCTTTTTCATAAAAATACTCTTTTCTTAACCTCTCTGCCTTGACAATTTCTTTATTAGGAATTTTCTGACTCTTTTTTTGAATACCATGTAATAAAACTACCTGAGAACCTTTATCAAAGAAGCAGAAAATCCGGAAAGAATTTCTACTATACTGAATCCTGACTTCATATAATCCATTGGTACCTTCTAAAGACTTGAAAAACTTTGAAGGAATAATCTCACTATTCCGAATGATATAAAATATATACTCAATTTTCTCCTGAATCTTCAAATCAAGATCTTCATAGAATTCTACAAAATGATAATTATGAAATGTAATTCTTCGTAACATCACAAAGTTAACAAATTTGTTAACAAGAACATTGAATACTATTTAACTGATTTATGTTCTGATCACGTAAAAATCATACTTGGCAAAAGGACTAAATCGGTTCATTCCTGGCCTTCTTTATAAGAATTCTAAAAATCTCCCATGTGTTGAAACATTAGAAAAACTTATTTAGGGTTCAACTGAAAACAGCTATCTTGCCTTGCAAATGGCAAATGTGACCTCTATATCAGTATCCATGCAGGCAAAATTTAAATGGATTAGATGGATCCCGGCGGTTGGCATCATCCTGATACTTGCCTTCACGAAGGCCGTGCCAGAACCTCCAGGCACTGCGGAAATGTACAGGCGGGATAGTGTGCTGTACCGTATACATACAACAAGGACTTCACTGGAAAACATCTTGAAGGAATACGGTTCTGATTTTAAAGATGGAACCGCTTACATCAAGGAACTGGAAGAAATTCAGACCATGTATCTGGCTGAAATGAGAGGGAATAATAAGGATGGAATAAATGAAGCATACAAGCATTTAATTGACTTACAAAAGAAGGCCTTACTTTCCTCACCGGTAATTGATTTCAATGAGATCCTGCTGGTCAAAAGGAAGATCGATCTGACAGGCTGGGACAAACTCATCCAGACTAAAAAAATTGTCCGTTTCGGCTTCCCTACAAACCATGAGTGCAATTCCAGCCTTCCTAAAAACGGTTTTGAAAATGAACTGGCTGTCCTATCAGGTTTCAAAGATGAAGGAAGGATGGAGACTGTCTTCAAACCTGCTGATAATGGATACGCTGGAGAAATGGACTTGCATTGGGATGCTGACAGGATGCTGTTCACCCAATCCGACTCATTGAACTGGAAAGTCATGGAATTGGACCTGGGATCTGGCCAACTCCGCCAGGTATCGAAAGCACCTTTGGATGTGGATTGTTTCGATGCAGCCTACCTGCCAAACGGGAATGTTGTATTCGGATCCACGGCCAATTACCAGTCTGTCCCCTGCTGGCACGGAATAAGAAGGGTCAGTAACCTCTATGTAATGAAAGAGGACGGTTCAGAAATGCGCCGCTTATGTTACGACCAGGATCATGATTTTCATCCTGCTGTCCTGGGTAACGGGCAGATCCTGTTCAACCGTTGGGATTATACCGGCATCGCCCATATCTACTTTCGCCAGCAGATGGTCATGAATCCTGATGGGACAGCACAACGTGCCATCTATGGTTCCAACTCCTGGTTTCCCAATTCCATCTATTTTTCAAGGGAGATACCTGGAAGTCCGGGTAAGCTCGTCAGCATACTTTCAGGATATCACGGGGTCCCGAGAATGGGGCAACTGGTTGTAGTCGACACCAAAAAGGGATGGCATGAAGATGAGGGACTGGTAGCCAGGATATCAGGGAAGGGAGAAGGAATCACTCCAGAATACTATGATGACCTTGTAGGAAAGGATTGGCCCAAATTTGCTACACCTTATCCTTTGAATGATCAATATTTCTTAGTCTCAGCTTGGAATGAGAACACTAATAGTGTAGGGATATACCTGGCTGATGTCTTTGATAACCTTGTATTGATAGAGGAATTGCCAGGCCATGCATTGCTTGAACCTATACCCATAAGGGGCCAGGTAGTACCGCCCGTAATTCCAAACAAAGTTAACTTGTCAGAGGATGATGCTACGGTTTATATTCATAATGTATACGCAGGACTGGGACTCAAAGGGGTTCCTGAGGGCACCATTAAAAAGGTCAGGGTTATGGCTTATAATTATGGCTTTTATGGAATGGCCGGTCCCGATAAGATAGGCTATGGTGGCCCATGGGAAGCCATGCAGATAGTGGGTACAGTCCCTGTTGAGGAGGATGGATCCGCCATGTTCAAAGTCCCCGCCAACATGCCCATTGCTTTCCAGCCACTGGATAAAGAGGGTGCAGCAGTCCAGTTAATGCGCAGCTGGGTAACCGCCATGCCGGGAGAATTCATGTCCTGTGTTGGTTGCCATGAGGGTCCCGATGAGATTGCCCCTTCTGTTTATGCCCAGGCCGCAGGCAAACAACCCCGGGAAATCGAAAACTGGTATGGAGATCCCAGGGGATTTGATTTCGAACGGGAAGTACAACCAGTGCTGAATAAGTATTGTATCTCCTGCCATGACGGAAAAAGGAAATCCATACCGGATCTGCGGCCGGAACATTTCTTTCCGGATTACCAGGGAAAATTACTTTCAAACCTGGGTGTTAATCGAATGCATCCTGTGATGAAGGAAGAAACAAATGGCTACAATAAATATACGCCTGCCTATGATGCCCTGATACCATATATCAGAAGAGTTAGTATTGAAGATGAGGTCAACTTGCTGACCCCTGGAGAATATCATTCCCGAACAAGCCCGCTAGTCCAAATCCTTAAAAAGGGACATCATGGAGTGGATCTGAACCAGGAGGCCTGGGACAGGCTCTATACCTGGATCGATCTGAACGGTCCTTGCCACGGTACATGGAATGATGTTTACCCGGTGCAGGATGACGTTTGTGAACGGCGTTTTGAGCTTTCTGTAAGTCATGGCGGACAGGCCATAGATCCGGAAATAGTTCCCCTCACAGTGGCATACGATGAAACGCCTGCTCCAAGAAACAAAATGAAAAGGCCGGCCGCATTGACAATGGAGGGCTGGCCAATCTCTCCCGAAGAAGCCAGGCAGCAGCAAAAGAGTTTGGGTAAATATGAAAATGAAATAACATTGGGGGATGGGATCAAAATCAACCTGGTAAAAATACCTGCGGGTACATTTGTTATGGGTGATGTAAAGGGTTTCCCTGATGAGTGGACGGAACGGGAAATTGAAATCGATAAGCCATTCTGGATGGCCAGCTGTGAAATTACCAATGCCCAGTATCAGGAATTCAATGATCAACATGATAGCCGTTTTTATGGAAAGCGCCATGCCAGGACTGATGACAGGGGATTACCACTGGATGCAGATAACCAGCCTGTCCTCAGAGTTGCCTGGAAGGAGGCTATAGCCTTCTGTGAATGGTTATCTGATAAAACAGGGATGAAATTCAGTCTTCCTTCCGAACAGCAATGGGAATATGCCTGCCGGGCAGGTAGTGATTCACCATTGTTCTACGGGGATGTTTCAGATGATTTCTCACCCTGGGCTAACCTCGGGGACAGATCTTTTGGTCCATCCTTATTTAAATCAGGCGGTGTTACACATTTTGTAATGGACGGGGCTGATCTTGCTGATACTACCCATAATGATCATTTTGTTGTGACTTCCCCGGTTGGATCATTCCTGCCGAATAACTGGGGACTATTCGATATGCATGGAAACGTTGCGGAATGGGTGCTGGAATCTTCCGTACAGGGTGAAAAGATCGCCCGGGGAGGATCATTTTATGATCACCCTAAAAGGGCCAGGAGTGCTTACAGATTATCTTACCCCGAATGGCAGAGAGTGTACAATGTAGGTTTTCGTGTTGTAGCTGAAATCAAAGAATTCCATGGTTCGCGCTAAATACTTATTCCTGCCTGCTCTTGCCCTTATCCTTTTCTGCCTGGGGAATTCCAGGAAAGACGATCCGGCTTTCATGGGACCTGTGGACATGGTATATTCTCCCGTCCAGAAAAGACTCTATATCGCAGAATACCACGGGAGAAGAATTGATGTATTTGATATAGGAAAAAATACCATTGTCAAAACGGTCCCTCTCTCTGACCACCCGAATAATATTTTCCTTACTGGGGATCAGAAAACTTTACTTGTCAGCCAGGGAATGGCGGATGGTCGCTTGCTGGTCTATGACCTGAAGAACCTGAAAAGGAAAGAGACAATTCATGCAGGACATTCCCCTACTGCCATCACAGAAAGCCAGAAGTATATCATTATCTGTAATCGCTTCCCCGGGGAAATAACCTTCCTGGATAAGGATAAATTCCAGGTTAAAAAGACGGTTAAGGTGGGACGAGAACCCATGGCAATGGCCTTAGTCCCTGATAAAAATAAACTGTTTGTGGCACACCACTTACCTGAAATGGCTTCGACTGAAGATCATGTTGCCGCGAAAATTTCAGTTATAAACCTGGACAGTTTTGAGGTCACTAATTCAATTCTTTTACCCAATGGCAGCTCCAGTGTAAAGGACATTACGCTTGGACCGGAGGGGAAGTATCTTTTTGTGACCCACATACTAGCCAGGTACCTTCTGCCGCCTACTCAGCTTGAACGGGGATGGATGAATACCAATGCTTTTTCCATCATAGATGTGGAAATGATGAAATGCCTGCAAACCATCCTCCTCGATGACATTGACCATGGTGCTGCAAATCCATGGGACCTTGATTTTTCAGCTGATGGAGAAAGAATATTTGTATCGCATGCCGGAACACATGAGATCAGTATCATCGATTGGGGGAAAATGAAAAATGTCCTCAGCATGACCAACAGCAGCAATACAGATTTTGCCTCCTCGGAGAACCTCGGGTTTATATATCCATACCGGAAACGCCTGGCACTGCAAGGAAATGGACCACGGGTAATTTTGTCTGAGGGAGAATCCTTGTTTGTGGCAAATTATTTTTCCGATAACCTGAGTATAATCAACCTTGAAAACTTCAAGGAACAGAACATCCCGCTTGGAGGTGGCAAGCTATCGGGTGAATTGCTTGGGGAAATGTATTTTCACGATGCTTCCCTTTGTTTTCAATCCTGGCAAAGCTGTGTTTCATGTCATCCTGATGCCAGGGTTGACGGGCTTAACTGGGATTTATTAAATGATGGGATAGGAAACCCGAAGAATGTAAAAAGCATGCTATTGTCGCATGAAACCCCACCAGTCATGTCGCTGGGTGTCAGATCCCATGCGAAATTGGCGGTCAGGTCAGGTTTCAAATACATACAGTTCGCAGCCGTTCCGGAAGCGTATTCTTCCCTTGTGGACGCTTACCTGATGGGGTTGGAGCCGGTTGTTAGTCCCTACCCGGCGTCATCCAAAGATCATGAAAGAGGGGAAGCTCTATATCAATCCTTAAAATGTAACGAATGTCACCCGGCACCACTCTATACGGACCTGAACTCATATCCCCTGGGAGAGGATAAAAACCTCCAATGGGATACACCAACACTGGTTGAACTCTGGCGAACAGGACCATATTGGCATGATGGAAAATATGCTACCCTGGAAGAGCTATTCGATACGGAGATGCATGGACTTCAGGAACCTTTGTCATCAAATGACCTCAGGGCATTAAATGCCTACCTGCAAACATTGTGAACCAGACAGAGATCAGGAATTATCTAGAGTTGTTTGATCTTAATATTTTTGAACCAGACCTCATTACCATGATCCTGCAGCCCGATAACTCCCTCCCGTGGCACATCGTGCCAATCTTCCCTGATCTTTGGAAATTTACTGCCAGATACCAGTTCTTTCCATTCTTCTGTCCACATCTGAAAACTCAGGACCTCTTCCCCGTTCATGATATGTTTCACATGCCCATCTTTTACAATGACCTCCACACTGTTCCATTCACCTGCCGGATTTGCGTTCTGGGGAACCGCAGGGATCAGGTCATACAGCCCACCTGATAAGCGGTTGCCATTTTTACCTTTTTTTCCATCCGGATGGCGTTCATTGTCCAGGACCTGTAATTCAGGTGCAGTGTTAACAATGGACTCATAACCTTCCTCAGCTCCCAGGTAAAATACTCCTGAATTGCCGCCTTCGGAGATCTTCCAATCTACCTTTAAATGGAAATTGCTGAATTGCCCGTCGTAAATAATATATCCTTTTTGTCCGGGTTCGGCTTCATCATTCTCCAATGCCTTGCAAAACAAAGTCCCATCCAAAGCAGACCAGACCCCTGGGGGATCTGGCTTTTGCCATCCTCTCCAATTTTTGGTGTTTTTGCCATTAAACATCAGAATCCATCCTTCCTTTTTCTCCGCTTTGCTCAGCTTGTTGTCTTTGCTTTTCTGCGCCTGAATTTCCCCCATCCATCCGGTACTCAAAATAATGGTTATTAGTAAAAGTTTTAGTAATGCTCTCATCTCGGAATTTTTTATGATTGATAATTATTATTTTCTTCCCTTATGTAACTTGATTTTATCATGACAGATTAATTCCATAAAATTACAATAAAATAAAATAAAACCTCAGTTAATTTCACTCATGTGCCTAAATTAGAGGGGATACATTATTGGTATTATTTAGACCAGGAAATTTTACTTATCTTGTCTTGTTGCTGGATAATTTTTCAAGTTTAACCTTATGAAGGCAGGTCTTTTTATTCCATGTTACATTGACCAGTTCTATCCACAGGTGGGGATCGACACTTTACTATTGCTGGAGAAGCTGGGAGTTGAAATCGAATCCCCTGCAAATCAGACCTGCTGTGGGCAGCCCCTGGCCAATTCGGGTATGGAAAAGGAGACCACGGAGATCTGCAGCCATTTTATACAGTTGTTCAGCTCCTATGATACAATTATCAGTCCATCCGGAAGTTGTGTCCTGCACATTAAGGAGCACGTACCTGAATCATTGCATGATGAGGCATATTTCCATGTAAGAGACCATATCTATGAATTGACTGAATTCCTGACAGATGTATTGAAGATTGAGAAACTGGATGGACATTTCCCTCATAAAGTGGGACTGCATCAAAGCTGCCATGGATTACGCGGATTAAGGAATGGAAAGTCAAGCGAGCTGGCAGGAGATGCTTCCAGCAAGGCGCGGGGTCTACTCTCCTCCCTGAAGGATATTCACCTGGTTGACCTGGACCGTACGGATGAATGTTGTGGTTTTGGAGGGACATTCAGCGTTTTTGAAGAAGCTGTATCTGCCCAGATGGGAAAGGATCGCATTCATGACCATGTGAAAAATGGGGCGCAGATCATTACAGCTATAGATATGTCATGTTTGATGCACATGGAAGGAGTTATCAAAAGAAATCATCAACCGCTCAGGGTAATGCATATTGCTGAAATATTAAACACAGCCATATCATGAAACATGCCCGGGCTGCCAAAGAGTTTTTGAGGAATGGTCCCCGGACCGAGTGGCATAGCCAGGCACTCTGGTATGTGCGCCAAAAAAGGGATGTCCAGAAAGATGAGATAACGGACTGGGAAGATCTTCGAGAGCAGGCGTCTGCCATTAAGGAGCATACCCTCTCCAACCTGGATAAATACCTGGAGGAATTTGAAAGCAAGGCGCTTAAAAACGGGATCCATGTCCACTGGGCAGTAAATGCGCAGGAACATAACAATATTGTTCTTGAGATCCTTCAACAAGCCGGTGTCAGGAAGCTGGTGAAGAGCAAGTCCATGCTGACCGAAGAATGCCACATGAATCCTTTTCTGATGGAAAAAGGGATCGATGTAATCGAATCGGATCTTGGTGAGCGCATCATTCAATTTGCAGACCAGGATCCCAGCCATATCGTATTACCGGCCATCCATCTGAAAAAAGAAGAAGTCGGAAAACTGTTTGAGAGAAAACTTGATACAGAGCCTGGCAACTGTGATCCACAATACCTCACGGGAGCAGCAAGGATACATCTCAGGGAGCACTTTGTTTCTGCAGAGGTTGCCATGACGGGGGTAAATTTTGCCATTGCTGAAAGTGGAGGATTTGCAGTATGTACCAATGAGGGTAATGCAGACATGGGCGTTCACCACGCCAGCATCCACATTGCCTCCATGGGTATAGAAAAGGTAATTCCCAGCAAGGAACACCTTGCTGTTTTTCTCCGTTTATTGGCCCGCAGTGCCACCGGTCAACCCATAACCACCTATACCTCGCATTTTCAAAAACCAGCAAAGGACAGGGAGATCCACCTGATCATTGTTGATAACGGACGCTCGGAACACCTGGGTAAAGATAAATTCTGGAGGGCCCTCAAATGCATTCGCTGTGGTGCCTGCCTGAACACCTGTCCGGTTTACAGGCTCAGTGGGGGACATAGTTACGGGTATACCATCCCCGGACCCATAGGATCTATCCTGACACCACGTGTCGATCTTAAACAATACTCCGATCTCCCTTTTGCCTCCAGTTTATGTGGTTCCTGTACCGATGTCTGTCCCGTCAAAATTGAGATCCATGAGCAATTATACCAGTGGCGGCAGGAGGTAAATGAACAGCACCAGCTTTCGGGTACAAAAAAATGGGGACTCCGGGTTATGGGTCGCGTGCTGGCCCGGCCACGGCTCTATCATAAATCCGGAAAATTTGCCCGTAAAGCCCTGAGGATCACTCCACGCTTCCTGGTATACAATAGGCTGAATCTCTGGGGACGGTCCCGGGACCTGCCAGCACCACCAAGGCAAAGTTTCCAGGAGTGGTACAGTGAAAACCGTAAAAAATCATGAGCAAGGCCGAAATTTTAAATAGCATCTCGAAGAACAAACCGCCTCCTGCAGATCTGCCTGCTCCCCGGAAGATCTTAATAGAAGGAAATAAGGACCTGATGCATGCATTTTCAGACAAGGCCACAGGTGCAGGTTCCAAAGTTGAAAACTTTGACAGCCTTGAAAAAGTGGATGTATGGATCAAGCAGCAGGAAGAAAATGGGAAATCAGTAATTGACTTCTTACAGCATTTGGAAGGGAAGGATGGCTCCTCCACACCTGTAGATGATCCTGACAAGGTGGATATGGTGGTGATCAAGGGACAATTGGGCGTGGCTGAGAATGGGGCCGTATGGATAGATGAGCATGATATGCATATCAGAAAATTACCTTTCCTGACAATTCACCTGGTCCTGGTTCTTGAAAAGGCAAAAATTCTTCCAGATATGCATGAAGCATACAAGCAGGTTGATCTGGAGAAATCTGGCTTTGGTGTTTTCATCGCCGGCCCCTCAAAGACGGCTGATATAGAACAGGCCCTTGTCATAGGCGCCCATGGTCCCATCGAACATACCATCCTGCTTTATTAATTTTGGAATTAAAAAATCAACCATCATGAGGAAACTACTGTTAATATTTTTGACTTTTATTGCTCTCCCCGGCATCTGCCAGACAAACGAGGGACCCAATGTCATCCTCATAATTACTGATGACCAGGGGTATGGGGACCTGGGGTATCACGGGAATCCCATTGTTCAAACGCCTCACCTGGACAAGCTGGCAGAAGTCAGTGTACGTTTGAATAATTTTTATGTGTCTCCGGTTTGTGCACCTACACGATCCAGCCTGATGACGGGCAGGTATTCTCTTAGGACAGGGGTACACGACACCTATAACGGAGGGGCCATAATGTCAACTGATGAGATCACCATTGCTGAAGTTTTAAAAGGAGTGGGTTATAAAACGGGAGCTTTTGGAAAGTGGCACCTGGGGGATAATTATCCTTCAAGGCCGGGCGACCAGGGTTTTGATGAGTCAGTGATCCACCTGGCCGGAGGCATGGGTCAGCCTGGAGATTTTACCACCTATGTAAAGTTTGACAAGAGCTACTTTGACCCAGTTCTCTGGCATAACGATCAACAGGAATCATACCAAGGCTATTGCTCTGATATTTTCACCGGGGAAGCCATCAAATTTATTGAGCAGCAAAAGGAAGGCCCTTTCTTCTGCTACCTGGCTTTTAATGCACCGCATACGCCACTGCAGGTGCCGGATGAATATTACCAGATGTACAAGGATGTGGATCCAACCAAAGGATTTGACGGGGATGACAGGCCTTTCCCTGAAATGACTGAAAAAGATAAGGAAGATGCCCGAAAGGTTTATGCCATGGTTACCAACATAGACGATAATGTTGGTAGGCTGCTTCAAAAAGTGAAGGATATGGGCATTGATGATAATACGGTGATCATTTTCATGACCGACAATGGGCCACAACAAAGGAGATATATTGCGGGACTTAGAGGCAGGAAGGGTTCTGTATACCGGGGTGGGGTCCGTGTACCCTTTTTCATACAGTACCCCGGGGAATGGAAAGGCGATACAGATATTAACACCACTACTGCCCATATAGATATTTTACCAACGATTGCCTCCATATGTAAAGCCCCTCTGCCAAAAGGTGTAAAGATCGATGGCAGGGATCTGCTGCCATTGATAAGTGGACAAACGGTTGACTGGGAAAACCGGTCACTGTTCTTTTACTGGACCCGGAGATACCCGGAATTGTACAACAATATTGCCTTACAAAAAGGCCCTTACAAACTTGTGGGCCACACATCCTATGATGCGGAGATAAATGATTTTCAGCTTTTTAATATTGAATCTGATCCCTATGAACTCGATAACCTGGTAGGTAAGAAAGAAAGCCTTGCATTGGAACTCAAAAATGAATTGGACGCATATTACTATGACCTGGTTGCTTCGCCTCATCTGGTAAACCAGCCACGGATCTCGATTGGAACCGAGCATGAAAACCCGGTCTATTTAAACCGGAATGATGCTGCAGGTGAACGGGGATTGTGGACCCAGGAAGGCCCAAACGGGAAATGGGTGGTTAGCATAGAGCGTGGGACCTATGATGTAGAGTATCTATTTGTGAAACCGATTGAGGGAAATGGGACTTTATACCTTGAGGCCGGGACACAGATCCAACAGAAATCTTTCGATCAGGATAAAACGGATAAGCTCATCATGAAAAATGTGTTTTTGCCTGGAATGGATGTTGACCTGGTCCCCTTTTACACGGTAAAGGGAAAAAGGTATTTCCCGCTTTTACTGAAGATCACCAGGATTGATTAGGATGCCAGCCATAAAAAAGCATTCCTTGTTGGGTAGAAGTTTGATCCTTCTTTTCACGCTATTCTCAATAAACGGTGTATTGGGACAGGCACCAGACTGGAGAAACATCCGGAACGGCCTGATCATCCCCGACGAGTCATACAGCGACCAACCATACATTGTGAAAACTGACGACGGGGCATGGTTATGCATTCTTACAACAGGTTCTGGCAGGGAAGGACAATCAGGACAATACGTGGCTGTAACAAGAAGTGCCGATCAGGGTAAAACCTGGTCAAGCCTCATCCCGTTAGAAGCTCCTGATGGCCCAGAAGCTTCTTATGCCGTTATGCTTAAAATCCCTTCGGGCAGGATCTATGCATTTTATAACCACAACACGGATAATATCCGGGAAATTCAATTGGATGATCCCAACTTTTCACCCACCGGCACTATCAAACGAGTGGATTCCCAGGGCTACTTTGTATTCAGGTACAGCGATGATCATGGAATAAGCTGGTCGCCGGAACGCTATTCCATTCCTGTACGTGAGTTTGAAACAGACCGCAACAATGTCTATGAAGGGAAAATCCAGTTTTTCTGGAATGTTGGGAAACCTTTTATCCTGGAAGGAGCGGGATATGTATCCCTGCATAAGGTGGGTGGTTTTGGTGACGGATTTTTTACTTCCAATGAAGGGGTATTGTTGAGAAGTCCGAATATTTTGACTGAAAAGGATCCTGAGAATTTGAGTTGGGAAACATTGCCGGATGGTGATATCGGCTTAAGGACACCACCTGGTGGAGGCCCCATATCTGCCGAGCAAAGTTACTCGGTACTGAGTGATGGTTCGATCTATTCTGTTTACCGTACCATCGATGGCCATCCTGTTTATACCTACAGCCGGGATGGCGGGTTTACCTGGGATACTCCAGCATATTTAAGGTATGCTAATGGCCGGCTGGTAAAACATCCGCGGGCAGCCAATTTTGCCTGGCGATGTGAGAATGGCAAATATCTATACTGGTTCCACAATCACGGTGGCAGGTTTATCCGGGAACATCCCCGGGCCCGGACCCAGGGATTCCAGGACAGGAATCCGGCATGGATAGTGGGCGGTATTGAGAAGGAGGGGCCAGCAGGGAAGGTCATTGAATGGACCCAACCTGAGATCCTGTTGTATGATGATGATCCCCTCATCCGCATGAGCTATCCTGACCTGGTGGAGGACAATGGCAATTATTATATTACCGAAACACAAAAAGACATCGCCCGGGTACACCTGATCGAAGAGGGATTGTTGCAAGGACTCTGGAGCCAGTTTGACAACCGGCAAAAAACGGTTGATGACCTGGCCATTGAATGGGATTTGAGTGAAGTTCAATTGCCCGAGCAAAAAGAAGGTGTCCAATTTGATCATTTCTATGTTCACGACCCTGGCAGGGAGGACCATGGAGGAATGCATATCCGTTCAGGATTTACCTTTGATTTTGCCTTCCGTTTGGATGATCTGGGACCTGGACAAGTCCTGATCGATACCCGTAATGAATTCGGGAAAGGCCTGCAGCTATATACCACAGATGAGAAAACGATCAGACTCAGTATATGTGATGGCCGGACGATCTCTACCTGGGATTGTGATAAAGGAATGTTGGAGGCTGATAAGGATCATTATATGAGTGTTATTGTTGACGGGGGACCGAAAATCATTATGTTCGTGATAGATGGTATCCTCTGTGACGGTGGTGAAGACAGGCAATTTGGCTGGGGCCGGTTCAATCCTTACCTTCATGAAGTAAACGGAGCAGCCAATTGGACCATGGGTAAGCATTTGAATGGAGATATCACGATGCTAAATGTTTATACAAGAGCACTGAAAGTGTCAGAAGCACTGGGCAATTTCAATCACCACAACCAATGATAAATCCTCCCGGAAAATCATTCCCCCGAAGGATATGGCTGGCCATGTTAAGCATTGGTCCGGGCATATTCTGTATAGGTTATACCGTAGGCACAGGATCTGTCACATCCATGGTAAAAGCAGGAAGCCAGTTCGGGATGCAATTATTATGGGTCCTTCTGCTCAGCTGCCTGTATGCCTGGGTGCTGATGGAGGCCTATGGAAGGTATGCCATTATTACCGGGGGCACCTCCATACACAGTTTCAAGACCAGGTTGAAGGGGGGCAAATTCCTTGCTATCGTGGTAATGGTGGGCATCATCGTTGCCCAGTGGAATGCATTGACAGGCATCCTCGGGCTCAGTTCACATGGGATCTATGAGGTTTTACGCCTATTCCTTCCGACACTTCCTGAAAATAGTTATTGGGGTATCCTGGGACTGGCAATTGTGCTGATCATAATAATGTACGGCTTACTCCTGGTGGGAAAATATTCGTTTTTCGAAAAGGTACTCGTAGTTTTTGTCACCATTATGGGATTATCATTCATCGTGTCGATGTTCATTGTGTTACCCGACCTCGGGAGTATTGCCAGGGGATTAATCCCCTCCATTCCGAAAGTGCCCGGTGGAAAGTTGATGGTGGCAGCATTTGTAGGGACAACCATGGCCGCACCAACTTTTGTGGTCAGGCCCCTTCTGCTCAAAGGAAAAGGCTGGAATGCCGATAATGTAAAGGATCAGTCCCGCGATGCGCTGATCTCGGCCTTGCTCATGCTGGTAATCAATTTATCCATCATGGCTGCAGCAATGGGGGCCCTGTTCTACCAGGGGAAAACAGTTGAGAAGGTACTCGACATGGTATATACCCTGGAACCGGTTGCAGGTAAATTTGCCGTGGCCCTTTTCATGGTGGGAACACTATCTGCAGGCCTCTCATCCATCTTCCCTATACTTATGGTTGCACCCCTTCTCATAGCTGATTACAGGAGCGGGGAATTTGATACCAACTCAAAAATGTTCAGGGTAATCACAGCTGTTGCCTGTGTCTTCGGACTAACAGTCCCAATTATGGGTGCTAATCCCATCGTTGCCCAGATAGCTACACAGGTGGCATCAGTCTTTGTGTTACCGATTGTCATAGGCGGGATTTTCTTTCTTGTCAACAATAAGAGACTCATGGGAAAGCATAAGGCAGGTTTTCTGCTCAATTTGGGTATGATCACCGCCTTTGTTTTTGCATGCATCATTTCATATACAGGCGCCATTGCCTTAAATGAATTATTCAATTGAAAATGAAAAAAAATCTTTTCTGCGGTTTAAGCCTTATTATGATGTTGGGCTTTTCAATTTCCTTGAAAGCTCAAAATCAGGATTTCTTTGATACCCAGTCCCAACGCCTTGAATGGTTCCGCGATGCAAAATTCGGGATGTTTATACACTGGGGACCTGTAAGTCTGACCGGCAGGGAAATAGGCTGGTCGCGGGGAGGTGAACGAAGGGGCAGGCAGGGGACTGGTGAGACACCCCTGGAGATCTACGATAATCTCTATAAACATTGGAATCCTTCCCTGTATAATGCAGAAGAATGGGTGCAGATTGCCAGGGCATCAGGCATGAAATATATGGTCTTCACTACCAAGCATCATGATGGATTTTGCAATTGGGATACGAAGTACACAGATTATAAGTCCACATCTGAGGATGCCCTCTTTGGTAGAGATATTGTAAAAGAACTAGCCGAGGCTTGTCACAAACAAAACATGCCGCTAGGTTTTTATTATTCCCTGCCGGACTGGTACGATGAGAATTTTCTTTCAGACAATCATGATCAGTTTCTTGAAATGATGCATGGGCAGGTACGTGAATTGTTGACCATGTATGGCAAGATTGATATAATGTGGTTTGATCTCGGGGGAATGGTAGCTGAAGACGGCAGCCGAAGCTGTGACCCTGCCATATGGGATGCAGAGAACCTGATCAATATGGTACTGGAGTTGCAACCTGGGATTGTGGTCAATAACCGGACCTGCCTGGCGGCGGATTTTGGCACACCTGAGCAACGCATTGGTACTTTTCAAAATGATCCGGCCTGGGAAACCTGCATGACCATTGGCCGGCAATGGGCCTGGAAACCCAAGGATGACATGAAATCAAAAACCCAGTGCATCCAAACCCTGATCAGGGCAGCCGGAGGTGATGGTAACCTCCTGTTTAATGTCGGGCCCATGCCTGACGGACGCATTGAACCGCGTCAGGTAGACCGCATTAAGGAGATGGGACAATGGCTGGATAAATATGGAGAGACTATTTATGGTACCCGCGGCGGGCCTTATAAACCTACAGACTGGGGTGTCAGTACGAGAAAAGGGAATAAGATTTTTGTCCATTTGCTTAACTGGTTCGGTGATTCTCCCACATTAAGGCTTCCATTGGATGGTGTCAGGATCAAGGATGTTTCAATGCTTACCGGGGGCGAAATTAATTATGAGATCAAAGGGAAGGATCTGCTTCTGAGCATACCTGGATCTGCCATTAATGAGATAGATGCAATCATCCAGATAGAAATTGAGGGTGATGCCATGGATATGCCCGTCACCGCAGTAAACCCTGAATCATTAAGCTATCAAAAATCAGCCACGGCTTCATCTGAATCCAGCCACTATTTTTGGAAAGCCAGTAATGTGTTGGACGGAGACTGGACAGGATATGGCTGGAGACAGGAGGGAAAAGAAAGAAGTCCCTGGATAGAAATAGACCTTGGAGAGAAGGCTGAAGTTTCACGGATGGTAGTCTTTGAAGATGGTAATAATATAGAGGCATTTGAGATCAGTGTACAAACCCGGAAAGGATGGTCTGTCATTTATTCCGGACAGCAAATTGGCGAAAAACTTGATTTCCAACTAGAGCCTGTAAAAGGTCAGGTATTCAGGTTATCTATCAATAAGTCAAAAGAAAAGCCAGCCATCAAGGAAATAGTACTACTATAAAACCTATGAATCTGAAATACAAAGCATTCATGAAACCAAACAGATGTTTTCTGCTATTGATCTCTTTTCTTATGTTCATGCCATTATCCATGGCTCAGGTAAAGATCCCGCAGGCTGACATCGATCAATACATGACGGGCAAAGCGGAGAGGCTTAAAAACCTGAATGAAGCCAAGTTTGGCATGTTTATTCACTGGGGACCCTATGCTGTTCTGGCAGGAGAATGGAATGGCCAGAGAGGAGGGAGAAACGGGGAATGGATTATGTTTGATATGAAAATCCCCAGGGGGGATTATGAGTCAATGGCCAGCACCTTCAATCCGGTTAAATTCAATGCAGCGGAATGGGCTAAACTGGCCAGCGATGCCGGCATGAGGTACATGGTCATCACAGCCAAACACTGTGATGGATTTGCCATGTATGATTCCAGGATCACTGATTATAACATTGCTGATTGGACACCCTTTAAACGGGATGTTTGCAAAGAGCTCAAGGCTGCCTGCTTCAAGCAGGACATCAAGCTCGGATTCTATTACTCACACTGGTGGGACTGGCATGAAGAGCATGCTATTGCGGGACCTTCCGGGGGTCCTTACCATGACAACAACTGGGATTTCCCAGACAGGTCGAAGAAACAGTCAGCAATATACATTGACGGCAAGTCATTGCCGCAGGTGAAAGAGCTGGTATCCAATTATGATCCATATATTATGTGGTTTGATGTGCCCACGGGAATCAGCCAGGAACAAAGTTTTAAATTCCTGAAAGCCGTGCGCTCACAAAATCCGGATATCATTATCAACAATCGTATTGGAAACGATATGGGAGATTATGGTACGCCGGAGCAATACATACCAAGCGGGTCCTCTACCTTTGAAGTATGCATGACTTTAAATGATACCTGGGGTTATAAATATTATGACCATGAATGGAAATCAGCCAAAACCATCATCCAGAACCTGGCAGATATAGCACATAAGGGAGGGAATTACCTGTTGAATGTGGGACCAACAGCCGAAGGTATCATTCCTCCCGCTTCGGTCAGGATCCTCCAGGAGGTTGGTAAATGGATGGGGGAAAACGGGGAAAGTATTTATGGAACCACCGCCAGTCCCTTGGGAAGACTGCCGTTTAACGGAAGGTGCACAGCTAAACCAGGGAAAGTATTCGTGCATGTTTTTGAATGGCCGGATAACCGGGAGCTTGTTATACCCGGCATTCTTAGCAAGATTAAAAAAGTTTACCTGTTGGCGGATCCGGGGCAAAAACCTTTACCCTTCAAGCATCAGGATGGAGACCTGATATTAGAAATCATTGCCGCGCAACTGCCTTCCGGGGCCTTTCATGAATATAATACAGTGATTTCCATTGAATATGAAGATGAGCTAAAGACAGAAGAAAAACCAATACTTGTTGATCCCTCATACAGGTCCTATCTGACACCGGATATGGCCACATTAACCGGGGAGAAACTTGCCTACTCATTTCACAACGTCTGGCATGACCTTAATATAAGGGGTTATCATGTGACCAGCTGGAACGAACTGGATGATACAATGGAATGGCCGGTACGCAGTATCCGTAAAGGCCGGTATGAGGTATTTCTTAAATACGGGGCCCCTGCAGGATGTGAGGATAATGTATTTGAAATTTTGCTCGGTAACCAGATGTTGGAAGGGAAAGTGCAAAGTACAGGGGACTGGTACACTTATGATTCTTTCTTTGCGGGAAATGTTGAACTTGATGTGACATATGATTTAACCCTGACCATCAAACCAAAAATGCTTGGCGGCTGTTCTTTGATGAATTTGAAAGAAGTAAGCCTGGTACCCATCAATAAATAATGAAAACAACAACACCCATTTTATGCCTGGCGATCCTCTGCCTGCTGGCAAATGCCTGTGCCCATCAGCAAAATAACTGGCAGGTTAAATCACCGGATGGCAAGTTGGCGCTCAGCGTCGCTTTGGACCAAACGCAAGGTGAAAGCCAGGAAAATACTTCCCTTTATTACACCGTATATTTTGAAGGAAAAGTAATATTGCCCCGCTCACCTCTGGGTCTAAGAAGGGGATCTTCTGCAGGTGACTTTACGGCAAATCTCAGTTATGTTGAACAAAAACAGGGGGAGGTCAATGAGGAATATGCCATGCCTGTGGGTAAAAAGTCCATGCATATCAATCATGCCAATGAACTTGTCCTGACTTTGATAAATGGACAGCAGAATCGGATGGAACTGCACATGAGGGCGTATGATGAGGGTGTAGCCTATCGCTATCACATAAGTGGAACGGGAGAAACAGCGATCACTTATGAGCAATCAGGTTTCCAGATTCCTGAAGGCTCACAGGCCTGGTTGCAAAATTATGCGCCACAATATGAGCGCTACTACACCCAACATACCATTCACAAAAACCCGGAACCTCCGGTGCTTAGCCGGTTTGAGGAATTTTTCATGAAACAATTCCGGCATGCACCCTATGCCGGAGATTTTGCCTTCCCTTTGTTGGCGCAATTACCTTCCGGACAATGGATTTTCATCACTGAGGCTGCCACCTATGGCGATTACTGCGGATGCCGGTTGTATGAAGATGCTAAAGACGCCAGCTTACTTCGTATCCGACTGGATGGAGGGGTAAACTCAAACCTGCCTCTTACCACCCCCTGGAGGGTGATCATGGTGGGTAATACCCTGAAACCAATCGTGGAATCCAGCCTGATCCTGAATTTAAATCCACCAACTGAACTGGAAAATACCAGATGGATCGTACCCGGCATGTCTACTTTCCCCTGGCTCTCTGATCACGGCGTAAACAGCAAAATGGAACGACTGAAGGAATTTGTTGATCTGGCAGCAGAGATGGGCTGGAAATGGATCGAATTTGATAACGCCCTGGCATTTGGAATAGACACTGGTAGCAGAACGCCTTTTGCGGAATGGATGCAAATTCAGTGGATCCCTGAATTTATCGCCTACGCAAACAGCAAGGGGATCAAGGTAACCGGCTGGGACAACTGGGATAACCTGGACACATCGGAAAAAAGAGACAGCATTTTAGGCTATTACCAACAACATGGTTTCAGCGGAATAAAGGTTGATTTCCTGGATTCTGATTCCCAGGAAAGATTTCAATTCCGGGATATAATCATCCGTGAATGTGCCCGAAGACAACTCATGATAAGCTTCCATGGCGCTACCCTTCCTAGGGGACAGCAACGCCGCTGGCCGCACATTGCAACCTGGGAAGGGGTGCTGGGTGAGGAAAGTTATACCTACCCCAGGGGAATGCCTACACCGGAGCACAATGCAACACTCTGCTTTACCCGCAATGTGGCCGGGAGCATGGACTATACACCCTCCTCCTTCACACAGCCAGGGAAACCCGGCTTTGAGCGGACCACAACGGATGCACACCAAATGGCGCTGGCAGTAGTCTTTGAGTCAGGCTGGCAGAACATCGGAGCTACCCCGGAAGGAATGGCCCAAACCAGGGCCTGGGAATTTATGAAAGGATTGCCAACCGCCTGGGATGATATCCATTTCATAGAGGGATATCCAGATGATTTCTGTGTGCTGGCAAGGCGAAAAGGAAAGGATTGGTACCTGGCCGGCATCAATGCCGGAAATGAGAAGACAGTATCTATATCGCTGGATTTTTTAAAACAGGGAGACTATAAAGTCAAGCTGTATACAGATGATGCCGATGGAAAAGTGACAAGTAAAGAAATGGATATTAACACCCAGACAGCTTTTGTAAGCTACCTGATCCCCAATGGAGGATTTGGAGTGATATTCTATGATTCCTTTTCCCCATAACCCAACGGGTAAGGTCCGTGTACCCCTTTACCAGCTCATTGGCCTTCACGGATTATCATGCTCTTGCAGTCGATGCGGTGGATCACAGGGATTCTTTCGATTCCAGTCGTTTCCCTACCTCGGTTAAAATGACAACATCCTCTTCAGGGATGGAACCATCGGCTTTGGGACCAACATTCAGCAGAAGGTTTGCATTCATGACTTTGGCATCTTCCAGCATTTGCATAACCTCATCGGGGGAGACATGCTGTCCGTCCACACTTTTATTATATCCCCAGGCATGGGGTTGAAGGGTGGTGCATATCTCTCGGGGTCTGTTTTTGTTCAGCTCATATACCCTGTTCGCCACTTCAAATTGGGTTCCAACCCTCTTTGATGCATTGCGTTCCGGGGCCATAAAATCCTCATCACCGTTGGCACCCTGCTTGAAGGATATCAGTGCATGGGGACTCAAAGAGCGGACGAGGGCATAGGTTTCTTCAATTGGGAAAAGGTCGGGCCGGCTGTAAAATCCCATGATGGGATCAAACCAGATGCCTGCAATGGTGGGATACTGGGTCAGTAGTTCTTTCATGTGTTCATGCACATAGTCAACATAGATCCTGAAATCTTCATCTTTATGAAATTTGTATTCAGGTTGAGGTTCGGTATAAGCAGGCCTTGCATTTTGCCAGCCAGCTTCCCTGGCATAAAAGTAAGGGTGTTTCCAGTCAGCGGCATAGGAGTAATATAAAAACAATGCTAATCCTTTTTCCTCGCATGCCTCTGCCAGTTCCCCCATCAGGTCACGTCCGCAGGGTGCATCCAGGCTGTTAAAATCCGTTTGTTCAGTCTTGAACAGACAAAATCCGTCATGGTGTTTGGATGTGATGGTTATGTACTTCATCCCGGCTTTGAGTGCCAGATCCGTAATGAAATCCGCATCAAAGTTCTCCGCCGTAAATGTATCCTTCAGTTTGGCATATTCAGCCACGGGAATGGTATCCCGTAATTGTACCCACTCCCCCTTGGCCAGCTGGGCATATAAACCGTAATGAATGAACATTCCAAATTTTGCATCAGTGAACCATTTTAAATTGGTCTCTCGTGGATTTTCGGTATATTCCTGCTGGAAGTCTTTCAGATAGGATGGGATTGATGCTGTTTTATTATCTGTGCAACTGTATGCAAACAATAGTGACAATAAAATGGCTGGTAAATAATACGAATGATTTTTCATAATGATGGCATTATTTCATACAGATTACAATATATGTTATTTCAATGAAAAAATTCACAAGATTAATTTTTATTAGTATTGTCGCAGCACTGGGCGGTCTGCTCTTTGGCTTTGACATTGCTATCATTACAGGTGCAGGCCCCTACCTGGTTGAAACCTTTGAGCTAGACAATATTCAGGAAGGCTGGGCATATAGTTCCCTGCTATTTGGATGCATTATCGGGGCCGCTGTCGCCGGGAGAATCACCGATGCCATAGGACGAAAGAAAATCCTGATCATCGTTGCTGTTCTATTTGCGCTTACATCCATTGGATCGGCCCTGGTTTTCAACCTTAATTCCCTGGTCCTTGCCCGCATTTGTGGAGGAATTGCCGTGGGAGCTGCTTCTACGGTTTCTCCCATGTATATTTCTGAAGTAACACCAAAACGTTACAGGGGAAGTTTTGTGTCTATGTATCAATTATTTATAGTGACAGGTATCCTGATTTCCTACCTTATCAATTATATGCTGAATGACATTGGTGAAAATAACTGGCGCTGGATGTTTGCCACTGGTGCAGTTCCCTCCTTGCTGTTTCTGATAACTCTTTTTCTGGTACCGGAAACACCCCGTTATCTCTACAAAAAAGGAGAGAAAAAGCGGGCATTAGAAGTCCTCGAAATGGTCAATTCTCAAGAGGAGTCAAAAAAACAAATCCGGGAAATCGATGAGAGCCTGCAGGATTCCTCTGCAGGTTTCAGGACACTTCTTGATCCATCCCTGCGAAAAGTGATGCTGGTCGGAATTGGACTTGCCGTATTTGTCCAACTTTCCGGTATCAATACCATCATTGACTATGCCCCAAAGATTTTTACCACTGCCGGATGGAGGCTGGATGCAGGCCTGTTTGCCACTTTTGGCCTGGGAATAGTCAATTTCGTTTTTACATGGGTTTCCATCCTTGTCGTCGATAAATTCGGACGTCGGCCGCTCTACATAGTTGGGTCAGTCGGACTTGCACTGACTTTATTATGCCTTTCCATCCTTGACTTTACAGGTAATTTCAACGGAATACCGGTGTTGATTATCATCATGATTTACCTAGCTTTCTTTTCATCATGTATCGGTCCTGTATTCTGGACCTACATGTCGGAGATCTTCCCCAACAGGATCCGTGGAACGGCCTTGTCCGTGCCAGTTTTTACCCAGTGGATCTTTAATGCACTGGTGGTTCTGGCTTTTCCCCTGATGCTGACAAAACTGCAAAGCAGTTTCACCTTTCTTATTATCTTTATCATGGCCGCGGGACAACTAATGTTTTCATGGAAATATATGAAGGAAACCAAAGGGAAATCCCTGGAAGAAATTGAGGGCCTGTGGACATAAATACATAATTTGAACCAAAAAAATGAAAAATGAAAAAATCAGTTTTTAATTACATTCTCTTATGCTTGCTGGTGACTTGTTGCACTTCAGGGAAAGCTCAAAATCCTGATGCCCTTTCACTGTTGGCTGAATTGGATAAGGAGGCACCATTGAATAAATTGTCCAAAAAAGAAAAAAAACAGGGCTGGATGCTCTTTTCCGATGGTAAAAGTTTTGATAACTGGCATGGATTCAATATGGATGTGGTACCCGATTGCTGGATAATTGAAGACGGTGCGTTTAAGGTGCTAACCGAGGGAGGGGCAGAGAGCAATAAAGGACTGGTCACCGATAAGGTATACAAAGACTTTGCCCTTGCCCTTGAATTCAAAGTGGCAAAGGCCTCCAACAGCGGCATCCTTTACCAGGTGGCAGAAGACACTATATACACCTATGCCTACGAAACCGGTCCCGAATACCAGGTGATCGATCATGAGGGTTGGCCAGACACATTGTCTGACCTTAACATTTGTGGTGCGAATTATGCCATGTATGCACCGAAAGCAAAACCCTTTAAACCTGCAGGTGAGTGGAACCAGGCATTCCTGATGGTCAATGACAATAAAGTAACCCAGATCCTTAACGGTGAAATCGTAGTTGAGTATGAAAAATATTCCGAGGAGTGGACGAAGTTGCGGAACAGCGGCAAGTGGATTGATTACCCGGATTATGGAAAATATGATGAAGGTCATATTGTTCTGCAGAACCACAGCACCACTGTCTGGTACCGGAATATTAAACTAAAAGAGCTTTAATCCACCAAACAAATAATAATGAACGTTAGAGGATCCTCAAGGCGTAAATTCGTGAAACAGGCTGCTACAGCTGCCGCAGGATTTACCATTGTCCCAAGTTTCACCGTAAGCGGTCTGGGGCATAAAGCCCCCAGTGATAAAATGAATATTGTGGGCGTTGGTATTGGCGGAAAGGGCCATCCCAACCTGGTTGCAATGAATACTGAAAACATCATCGGGCTCTGCGATGTGGATTGGAAATATGCACAAAAATGCTTTGATGAATTCCCGGATGCGAAAAAATACTACGACTGGCGTAAGATGTTTGATGAATTGGGTGACTCCATTGATGGGGTCATGGTCGCCACTGCAGATCATACACATGCCATAGTGGCAAGCCATGCCATGACGATGGGCAAGCATGTTTATGGCCAGAAGCCGCTTACCCATTCAATCTATGAATCAAGACTATTATCAAAACTGGCAGCAAAATACAAGGTGGCAACACAAATGGGCAACCAGGGGAATTCCGGGGATGGTGTGAACCAGGTCTGTGAATGGATATGGAACAGTGAGATCGGAGAGATCAGGGAGGTACATTCTTGGACCAACCGGCCCATCTGGCCACAGGGATTGCAACGTCCGGCCGGACAAATGAATGTGCCGGATACCCTAAACTGGGATCTTTTCATTGGACCCGCACCCATGCGTCCCTACCATGAAATTTATACCCCCTGGAACTGGCGAGGTTGGTGGGACTTTGGGACCGGTGCTTTCGGAGATATGGCCTGCCATATACTTGATCCTGTCTATCGTGCCCTTGAACTTGAATTCCCGGATGCGATCAGTGGTAGCTCCACGCTTCTCAATACCGAAAGTGCACCACAGGCTGAGAAAGTAAAGTTTTCATTCCCGTCCCGTTCACGTAAGGGCAAAGTTAAAATGCCAGCGGTAGACGTATACTGGTATGATGGAGGATTGCTTCCGGACCGGCCAGAGAGCCTCAAAGATGGCGAGAGTTTATTGTCCGATTCAATGGGTGGCTGCCTGTTTGTTGGAACAAAAGATACCTTGCTATGTGATACTGGCGGATTTAACCCCAGGTTGCTTTCCGGACGGGTACCCGAAGTTGAGCCCTATCTTCGCCGTATCCCCGGGGCCATTGGATATGTGGACGGACCCCATGAACAGGATTGGATCAGGGCCTGCAAGGAATCGCCTGAAAACAGGCTTGAAGGTAAATCAAACTTCGCTTATTCAGGTCCCTTCAATGAAATGGTTTTACTGGGTGTTCTGGCCATCCGGCTACAGGGTCTGAACAAGACCCTGCAATGGGATGCTGAAGCCATGGAATTTACTAATATTTCAGCCAATGAAGAGTTTAAAGTGGTGACTAAGGATGAGTTCAAGGTAATTGACGGTCACCCTCACTTTAACACTGAATATACATCCTTGAATGCCGTAGAAATGGCCAAGGAGTATATCAGACATTCATACCGGGAAGGATGGGGATTGCCGGATATGCCTTAAACCTCTGAAAGTTCTTTAATATGGTTCTTCCAGAAGATTTGCATGGGTTATATTCCGATTCTCAATATTGATAAGCAATGTTTTAATCTCAAATCCTTCCAGTTCAATTTTTTCATCCAGGTCCATAGAGGGTATCCTGAGCCTGGTACTCCGGTCGAAACCTGTGGGTTCAAAAAGCCGGACAACAAGGTTATTCCCCTGCTGTGATTTTTTTACTGTAGTAACCTGGACAATATCATCGCTTAATTGAAGCAGCATGCCTGCAGGTTTTTCCTGCCCGGAAGGGAAGAAAGATACCGCCATGGGTTCTTCATTAAATACCAGCGCTTCCCTGTCAACATGGGAAAGACGTTCGGCAGCTTCACCCGCATTGATCCGAAAACGGAAAAGCCTTTCTCCCTGATCAATCCTCGGTGAGAAACGGTCCTGTGGAACAAAATCACTTTCCCCATCTGTTAATGCAGAATATGCCGGGGATCTAACCAGGGAAATTCTCAGCTCATTATCCTTAAAATCACAGGCATAGGTGCCATTATTGAGAACACTTAAAGCCTTTTCTTCTCCCGAAACCACGGCTACCCATTTCTGGGCAATGGATTCTGTTCCATCCTCCGGAAGTTCCTGGACACCATAAGCCACCTGTCCAAGAACCTTTAATGTTTCCATCTGAACCGGCAGGGACAATTTCAACATCTTATCTTTTTCATTCCAGAATACACGGGTTTCCACATCGATCCAGGATTCGTTCTTGGGAAGATAATATCTCTGTATCAGGTATGAATCATTATATCCGAAAGTTGCTTCCACAACAGTCCGGACATCACCGTCTTCGATAACACGAACAGGAGCTATACTACTTGCTTTGATGCCTGAAATTTCTGCACTTTTTTCAGGAGACAGGAGGGAAAAATTGCCAACTACATCACGAAATTCCGTATATCTCATTCCCCAGGGATCGGGATTGTGTGAGATTATTATTGGTTTAAATGCACCAGGGGTGAGAAAATCTTCACCATCCACTTTAAATACATCAATCAACCCGGTTTTTTTATTGATCTCTACCTTGAGTTCATCG
The DNA here is from genome assembly GCA_964642325.1 of uncultured Bacteroides sp. Lineage (GTDB taxonomy): Bacteria > Bacteroidota > Bacteroidia > Bacteroidales > SM23-62 > SM23-62. Next base: position 36,013 of record CAZXOJ010000001.1, read on the forward strand.
CTACTAAAATGAATATAAGCTCCTGTCTCATTTACAACCGGAGAAGGTTTTTCCGGTAAAAATTCAACCTGGCAATCAAAACGGTTCATCTGGAAGGGGGCCAGTGTTGCTTTGAAAACTACACGTTTTCTCCAGTCTACATAAAGATTACTTTTTTCATGCTCTACCTGGGCAGGAATTTCATGACCATCCTGGAATACATGGATATCTCCAAAAGTCCCGCTCCAATTAAAATCATGAATATTAAACTCGCATTCCAAAACATCTTCCACAGGAAAAGGGTGAGGATTATAGACCAGGATTGGAATTTCACCTTCCCTGGCAACTTCCTGTCCTCGTGCAAATGCATAAAATGCCTTTGTTTTTATCCTCGAGAGGATTTCCAGCCCATAATCCAATAAGCGCAGTGAAGTCTCTTCAACTGGCTGTATGGATGAGCCAGGAAGGATATCATGAAATTCACTGGCGGCAAGCGTTTCCATGGCTTCTTCCAGCTCCACGGACGGATACTTCATGAGGCCATGTACCCAGGCTGAGGCCACCATCTTTTCAGTTGCAAAGAGCTCATTTTCCAATTCCCGGTGCTTCTGCTTGATCCTGATCTGGGAGGTATAACAACCGGGAAATACAGGGTTGATATCATCTGCATGGACCGGTAAATTATCCTTCACCACTTTTATTTCTGTAAAGTAGTTTTCAGGGATGGAATGTATGATATTCACGTCCTTTCTGTTCTCAATCAACTGTCCGATTTCCTGAAGATCTACCCTGGAAGGACCACCACCATGGTTGCCAACACCCCAGAGTATCAACAGGGTACTGACATCCTGGTGTTCTTCCATAACATTCCTGATCTTTTCTTCTGCTTTTCCCAATGGGGAATTATAATGGGTCATTGATTTTAAACCTATGATCTCTGATCCATCATAACCTCTCCAGACAAAATTTGAACTCACCTTTTGATATCCTGCCGGCCTGCAGAAAATATAACTGTCATATCCCGTTTTTGCCATGATCTGTACCAGTCCCCTGCTATGCCCAAAAGGATCAAAATTAATAGCCGTCGAAGGCCTTACATTGAATTTATCCTGGAAATAATTCCTTCCCAGAAGTATTTGTCTTACAAATGATTCACCGGAGGGTAAATTACCATCGGGTTGCAGGTACCATCCCCCCATGATATGCCACTTACCCTGAGCTACCAGATCCTGTATCCTTTTAAAAAGAGCCGGTTCGTACTCTTCAACCCATTGATAAAGGATGGCTTCATTATGGTTAAAAATAAAATCATCATACTGCTCACATAGATCGGCCGCTACACGAAAAGTGCTGATGGCAGTGGCAGCACCTTCTTCCCATTCCCAGAGCCAGACAGGATCAATATGGGCATTGCACACCAGGTGGACTTTCCGAAAGGCTTCATCATTAACAGCCTGCCCGGCAGCAGATACTGAGAGAAGCCATGCTATTACCAGTAAGGAACCATACTTTTTCATAATGACTTGGTTTGGTCTTAAGTTTTACGGCTTTTTGCGCTGTGGTCATCATCCGGATTTAAGAAGGCATCTGGTCCATCTTTCTCAAACCGTGATATACCAGCTTCTTTTATCGCACTATCATCCACTTTAATTAAGGGAGTATATCTTGGATGATGCGATTCCTTGTAAGGATCATTGCTCTTTGCATTATAGCAGCACACCATTGACCACCTGGAATTTTCGGATTTGTTTTGGTCGGAACGGTGCAGCAGGTTGGCATGAAAGAATACTGCATCGCCTGGCTCCATAACAACATAAACCAATTCCAGTCTTTTAAGGGACTCATTGACCCGGTCCATATCTGCCCCGGCCTGATCCCCGGTGAGCACATGATCAATGCGCCCCAATAGATGGGAACCTTTGATGACCTGCAGACACCCGTTTTCTTTGGTGGAAGGATCTACTGCGATAAAGACACTGACAAGGTTGGGATACAATACACCATTATGATACCAGTACCCGTAATCCTGGTGCCAGGCCCAGGCGCCACCGATCCTGGCATCTTTCAGGATCATTTTGGAGTGATAGTGGTATACTTCATCATCCAGGATTTGTTCTGCCCTGTTTACCATTCGTTCAGACCGTGCAAACATCCCGTAGATATTGTCCCCTGGATGGTTCCAGAGTGACAGGCGAACTGTCCCCCCTTCGCCATCTTTTCGGCCATATGATTGTGCATCAAGGGTTCGGTCTTCATTGGCGGACTTATGAAGAAGTCCAATCTCTTCCTTATCGAATAGATTTTTCATCAACAGATACCCATCCTGATGATACTGTTTCAGCTGTTCCTTAGAAAATGTATTCATTTTTGTAGTATTTAATCTGAGGCACGAATTTCAAATAATCCTCCATCATATTCCTGTTCCATGATTACATCGAATCCTACCTCCATCAATTGTTTCCCAATCATACTATCCATTTCGAGTCCACCGGGAGCTTCGCATATTTTATACCTCATAAGTGGATCCAGGTAATTAACGATGATCCGGCGCCTGCTTTCCTTTCCCCCTTGCCTGAATACGCCCACAATGCCCCCGCTTCGAGTATCCGTATTGATGCGCTGGAATCCATCCCATTGTCCATCCTGCGGCTCACCAAATCCTGCCAGGTCCTGCCGGTACATCATGTAATCATACCTGTCCTGCATTTGTCTGAGCCAATCAGACCATGATCTTATTTTGGCTTTTTTTGCTTGGGTCAGTTTTCTGGGATCACCCAGGAATATCGGGAATGAGCCAGCCAGGGACATGATGGACAATTCAATGTTGGGATCATCCAGTTGCTGGTTCCCTATGACCATGGCTGCAGCGGGAATAGCCGGGGAACGCCACCAGGACATCTGTCTTACACGGTGAGATCCCAGTGGTGCTCGAGAATAGAAATTCGATAACCAGTTCCCTTCGGCATGCTTGCACATGTCAAAATCGATCATCTGCAGGGCCCCCATAGTTTCAAAGGTGCAATCGATAAACAGGTCCGGGGCTTCTGCATGCAATTCATCAAACATTAGCCATGCCCTACGGTAAAGATTCAAAAATGACTCGGGCCTGTCCTTGTGGTGAGGATGGTCAGTGGCATAACAACCTGAATAATTCCTGTTGTATCGGTAGGCGCTGGTAACAATGGCAAAGTCAAGTTTAGCATATTCGAGTCCGTGTTCCTTGACCAGGTATAATATCTTAGATTTGATATGATCCACCCATTCGGTCCCGAAACAGGCTGTTTTCAAATGTCCGCCAGAACTATGGAGGTTTTCTAGCTGGCCATCCATATTTTGGATAAACCAATCCGGATGCTCATTAAATACTTTACTGTCAGGAGAAGCACCGGCCATACTGATCCATAACCCGGGTTTCATGCCGAGGGCCTTGATTGAATCAAATACAGGTTTCAAACCATCGGGGAATTTCTTTTTATCAATTGCCCAGTCACCGTATTGAATTTTATTTTCATCAGGGCTCGCATTGGTCTGCCACCCGTCATCAATGATAAATTCTTCCACCCCGCAGGCTGATGCAGCAGTGGCCAGCTCATAGACCAAAGTGTCGTTGATCTGGTGTCTGAAGGGCATCCATGTATTGTATACAAATGCCGGTTTTTTATCAAGCTCCGCCAGACGTATGCCCATGTATTTCCTGACAAAATAAGCAACGGTTGTATTCAGGCAGAGATAAGGATCAGGTGTTCCTTGATAGAGTGCAATAAAGGCATAAGGACTTACCCACTGTTCATCAGGGACCAGCCACTTTCTGAATGGATAATCCTGTTCAGGATGGGTCAGTCCAACCGTAACAGAGCCTGGCCGGTCATCCAGAAAAGTAGTGGTCCGTTTGGTCACCCCCGGAGCCTCATTGCCTAGTACCATTCCTTCCTTCCCGGTTACGTTATGGACGGTCACAACCGCATCATGCCAGTCCCCCAAATAAGGCCCAAGATGCTTGTGCCTGCCATAGTCCTTCAAGGTCCAGCAATGTGTATCCGACCAGTTAAGCTTCAGGTGTTCCACATCCAATCCTTCAATGCTGAATTCCTCTGTCCCGGTATTCCGAAATGAAATCATTTTCCGAATCAAAGGCAGATCTGGATACATCATGTAGGTAACGGAGATTTCCAGGTCAATATTTTTCTCCTCATCACCTGCAAGGATGATGATACAACCCTGTCCACTATCATTATTCGCGACAGGTTTGTAGGAAATAACTTTCCATCGGTTTTTACCTGTTACTACCTCTCCGTTCAGCAGGAAATGAAATTCCTTGCTGTCTTCGTGTGTAAAGCTTATATCACTGCCTGAGGGCTGAAGGCTTTTTGTTGTGAAGCTGCCCATTGCCTGATCCCATAATAAGACTCTTTGTATGGAACCATTGTCCAGGGTAAGTTCTTCCCCATCCCATGAAGTATATCCTGAGGCAAGACCCGAAAAGGCAACATACAATAAAATAAATGCGGTACAAAAGGTACTTTTCATAATCTGTCAAATTGATCCATATTCTCAAGAGACAAAACGGCCTTCTCAGCCAATATCATTGGGAAATCATAACAGGGCATACCTATAACCAGAAGTTTAGTCGCTTCCGCCATAAATAAGCTTCGGGGCAGGCTGTATACTTCTCCGGAGATTGCATTCACCAGGACCGGTTCATCAAAAGAAACATCTTCCAAATTTAATGAAATTGTATGCCCCATGGTGGAATCAGATGGTATACTACTGTCTGTCCAGTAGGCAATAAGTTTTGATCCCTGTTCATTCTGCCAGCAATAGACAGACACTGAGCTATCAGAAATTACTTCTGCATCCATGCCTTGTTTGAGCTTGAGCTCATGCGTAAATATGGAGCAGAGGTTTTGATAGGCATGGTATGCTGGTTTTGCATATTGTATCGAAAAATCATTTTCGTCAATTTTAAGTAATCCCTTGGAATTAAGACCTTTTCTCAAAGCATCATTGTAAACAAACTCGGAAAGTAGAAACAAACTGAACGGATAGCCCCTTCCCAGGTGTGCCAATGCTCTTCTTGTATCCCACTTGGCCTGGGTGAGCTCTGTCCAATGGTGGCCAGATAAAGCCCCGGTACTGCCAAAAGTGCTTGGGCAACCGGTCTCTCCCTGCCAGAATTCAATTTTATCACTGTAACTGGCTGCAATTGCAACAAGCTTGTCGACCTTATCAAACCCCCGGTCTGGATTTCCCGGGTAACCATGAAAAGTTATTACATCAACCAGGTCAATCTTATTTCTCTCGTCCAGGTACTTAAAAAAGCCATCAATGAATTGAGTTCCCCCTGCATTTGCAAGAGACAGGGCTACAATCCTGGCTTCAGGCTGCACCTTCTTAACAACTCCTGCAGTTTTCACAAAAAGCCTTGCATAACTGGTCTCGTCATGGCCCATAGCTGCGTTATGCCGTAAATCAGCCTCATTCCAGATCTCCCATTCATTTAAGCGGTCCTTGAATTTCTCTACCAACGCTTCAGTGTATTTTGCAAAAGCTTCCAATGCTTCATCAGATGTAACTAATCCCTGTCCCAGGCTCACCCCTCCACCGCCGGGATAGATTGGGTTGCCATAGCTGATCTGTATCCAGGGTTGGACACCACGCGATATGGCATCATCCACAATATGCTCCAACCAGCCAAAATCATATCTGCCCTTCTCCTTTTCAGTCTTTGCCCAACCACTTTGCAGCCTGATTTTCTTGGCCCCCAGCTGGCCTAAATAGGATTTGTAGGCATGATACGAACAGAGGTCCCTGTCAAGCACCTCCCCTCCTATCCAGAGGTCTGATCCATGGATATCCTTCGCAGGTTTTGCTTTTATCGTACCAATTAGGATCGGTACCTGATTCCTGGAGGTACAGTTGAAAAGAAATATTGAAATAAATATCGCTGATAGAAAATATTGACTTTTCATCCCTATAATCTTTCCTGGATCAATGCAGGGGTATCCTTGCGCTGTCTTTCAACAACAGGATTGGTGGGGTTCAATCCTCCTTTGAATTTATCATCACCCGGGATATAGTAAAACAATTTCCCTCCACGATCAGATTCACCACAAAAGACGGTTCCATCTATCCCAATGGCCATAGCATCGAATTGATACGCTCTTTTTGAATAATATGGACTTCGATCAACCGAGAATGGTCCAAGCTCTCTGAATCCTTCCTCGCCTAAAAGATCGAAGGAATGAAGTTTACATGAGCGCTCAAATTCTCCGGTAATCATATACAATTTGCCATCTTTGCCAACTTCCATTGCCCTCATGCGACGCATCACCCTGGGTTTACCCAGAACGGTTATCTCCTCAGTTTCCATGTCAATCTGAACCAGGTAACCATCATGAGTGGAGGCAAATACTCTTCCGTCAGGTGTTCCCACGATCTGTTCAATAATTGGATAATCCCATGATTTTAATCCCTCCCAGAACTCCCCAGGCAAACGCATCCAGGTCAATTCCAGCGTGTCGGCTCCGAGTTTGTATCTCAGCAAAAAACCATTGTCTCCAGAAGTATAAATATGCCCTGTTTCAGGATGGCAATACAATGCCCTTGGCACGGACCGCCAATGCCTTTCCGGTCCACCATAAACCTTTTCCTTAAAAATATCCCCCAGGTTCCTGGTTGTTTTTGTGGCTATATCAAAAATAAAAAAATTGGCATCCGGGTAACTCAATCCATAAATTTTGGTAGAATCAGCATTCAGGCAAATGGCATAAATAGAATTACCCTTCACAGGAATACCAAGGTCTTCCAGGGGAGCTGAATCATCGTTTGTGTAGCGCTGCACATCTCCCTTTTTAGGATCGTATATAAAAATATGCCCTCCTTCATAGCCTTCGAAATGCGTTTTGATATCTTTCCATAATTGCTCCTCTATGCCTTCAATTTCTATCGGAAATTCTTTTGTTAACCTCACATGTTCATAGATGCTTTTCCCGGTACCAATAAAAATTTCACCATTCTTCCCTTCCAAAAGCGTATGGTGCACCCCATTATCATGGCCAATCTTGCCCAGGGGCCTTACCTTGTTAATGAACCTATTGTAGAAGAATAGGTAGGACTGGGTTTTCCCACTTGTGGCTCCATAGACAAAGCCATTGGAATGGGCCATTAATGCACTGATCATGGAGTTGTCCGCCTCAATCAGATTTTGTGCCGGATAGCC
>CAZXOJ010000002.1:0-21584 GCA_964642325.1 uncultured Bacteroides sp.
TCGAGCCATTCAATCGCATCAGGCACCCGGACAAGGTATTTCCTCTCTCCGGTCAATTCATAAAACCTCAATAAAGACATGGCACTTCCAAAAGTTGTCGATGGCAACAATGCCTCCGGTTCATAGGTCCTCGCAGCGGCAGGTTTTAAATATTCATCGTACTGTTGTCCCCAGCCGCCAATGCTATGCTGCGAAATCAGATAAAAATTCATGCCCCTTCCGATGGGATCCAGAAACTCCTCCCTTCCAAGGGTTAGATAACATTGAATTAGGAAATCTATGTTCCCCTTGGTTACATCATCGTTGAGGGTTGAATATGAGGTATAGTCAGGATGCCCTTTTTTGCCGAATTCATATTTCAAGGGATAGCGCTGGGGCCAGCCCCCCATGGGATACTGGCTTTCTAAAACGAAATCAATGGCTTTTTCCAGCGCAGGTTTGAAGCTTGGATCCATCTTTTCATGGTAGATCCTCAGCAGGAACCGGGCCGCACTAGCCGTCACTCCATCATCAAAGGTGCTGTTCCCGTAATAGTGCTGAAATTCTTCCAGCCGCCATCCGTTTTTACCAATGGTGCTGTACCATTTTTTGAGGGAACGGTCTCCCGCAAAATCGATCATGTAGTTCCAGCCTCCCACCGGGCTTTGTCCCCAGATAACTGCTGCTGCAACTTTTTCCGCTGCCAGGTAATAATACTCATTACCTGTGGCCTGGTATGCATCCAGGAATATGTTCCCCATACTGACTGTTCCCGGTCGTTGCAGCCATATCATGGTCTTATATGCTTCCATTTCTCCCCACTGCCTGGAAAAATCAGGGAGATAGGACCAGAGATAACCGCCATTTGTACTCACCTTTTCCACCATGTATTTCGTAGCACGAAGCATGGCCTGTTCTGCTTTGCTGACCAACGCATCACTTTGCCCTGAAAGTTGCAATGACATAAATAATGCGGTCAGGATGGCGGCAGCCATTTTATTGTATTTCATTTTGTATTGGTTCATACAGTGCTGTTTATAGCAGTTTCAATTGTCTGATAAAATGCAGAAGATTGATTACTTCGGATAATCCGTCCCGCAAGCAGGTATTGTTCATTCAGGCTTCCCGGTGCAGACTAGATCCTGTTCAAAATAATCCTCCTGACCCTCACATTGGCGGATTTCCCGTCTTCCAGACCAAACATTATGATCTGGTAGGCCCCTTCATGGAAATACATTTCACCCATCTCAAAAATCCTGTATGTTCCGCCTGTTCCCTCAATTCGATTCTCCAACCTTTGGTCGTGGGAGCGATCTTCCCGGTTCAGTTTTTTCAGGTAACAGATGCTGCCTGCGAGATCATCCTCACAGGCATATTCGATGCTGAGCCGGAAGGTATCTGTATCGTAAGGGTAATGGTACCAGAACAATTCATTTTTCGGACTTTCAGACATTTGAAATCCGCTTACACTCTGTGTATCCCAATCATACAGGGCTTCCTCACCACGAATTCGTGCATCCCTGGAATAGAGGACAATTTCATCCTGCGGATCATCAAATCTCATGCCCGGGCTGACCACTGCAATTTCATCTTGAATCTCAGCAGCAATAACGGTATTATACTGATCCATAGGTTTTTCCGGCAGATCAAAAACCAGGGTGTTGCCCGATTGCCTGAATGCCACATCGGAACCGTCCTTCAGGAACTTTGCCGAAGAAACCCTGCTCTCTAATCCGGCAATTTCAAGGCTGGTTCCCGGCCAATTCAGGATTTGGAAATAGAGTTTCCCGGGTTTGGTGGTACATTTCCAGGTAATCCCGGTGTTATGGAAAGGGGTATGCCCTGTTCCGTATATCGCCTCCCCGTTCACATTCAGCCATTCGCCAATGGTACGGAGGATCTTCTGACTCTCCTCGGGGATTATTCCATCTGCCGTCGGACCGACATTCAGCAGGTAATTGCCGCCCTTCCTGACAATATCGGACAGTTTATAGATAAGGTCCCGTGGATGCTTCCAGTTGTGATCCATCTTCTTATATCCCCATGTGTCATTCAGCGTGGCTGGAACCTCCCATGCCTTCCATGCATATACCAGGGTAGGTATGGCATTGTCCCCCATCTGGTAATAGTCCCCCAGACTGAAACCAATCCGGTCATTCACCAGGCAGGTGGGCTGCTTCTCCTTCACCTTTTCCACCAAAAGCTTTGCCTGCTCCTCGGTAAGAAGCTGAGGGGTATCGAACCATATCAGGGCAAGCTCACCATACTGATCCAGTAATTCCTTTACCTGGGGAATTGCTTTTCCTTCAAGATAGGGTTTGGGGTCCCTTTCCTCTGGAAAATCCCATGTGTTACCTGCTGCATTAGGCTCATGCCAGTCCTGGGCCTGGGAATAATAAAATCCAAATCCAATATCCCGCTCAGCATTGGCCTTTGCCAATTCCTTTAAAGGATCACGCTCAAATGGAGTTCTGTCAACAATATTGTAATCACTTGCCTCCGAGTGGTACATGGCGAAACCATCATGATGCTTTGAGGTGATTACCATGTATTTCATTCCGGCATCTTCCGCCAGTTGAGACCATTCATCCGCATTGAACTTCACAGGATTAAATTGCCCGGCGAGTTTCTCATATTCCGCAATGGGGATTTTCTCGCGATACTGTACCCATTCACCAATCCCTCTTACGTATTTACCTTTCCATTCCCCAGCGGGAACGGCGTAGAGTCCCCAGTGAATAAACATGCCGAATTTTTTGGCCTGAAACTGCTCCAGGGGGGATTGTTGCCGGATATCCTCTGAAGATGCCTCCCTGGTTTCTTTACAGGAGGCTGAGAATATTAGCAAAATGACAGCCAGTTGAGGAATAAGATGTTTCATTAGCATGGTTGGTGTTATTAACTCTTCCATACTAAGATAATAAAAAGGAGCAGACTTAGAGATATCAGGAACCGTGATTGAAATTAGGAATTAGCAAGATCAAATCGTAAAATTCTATTCATCAGTAATAGTATTTTAGTAAGGTCTAGGTCTTAATATTCCAAGTAGTAATAATGTTAGATAATATCTAAAATAGAGATTGCGTGTTTATAAATTCCTTGCATGTCAAGCCCATAATAAGCAAAGATTTCCAATGGTTTGCCATGCACAGCATTTTCATCAGGAATACCAAGAATCTTTACCCTGGTTGGATGATGCAAGGCAGTGATCTCGGTGACGGCAGCACCCAGTCCACCAAAGATGCTATGCTCCTCAACAGTCAAGATACACTTTGTGTTCTCAGCTGCTTCAATGATTGTGTTTTTATCAAAGGGCTTCAATGTAAACATGTCAATGACAGTGGCGAAAATGCCATCCTCTTCAAGTTTATCTGCAGCCTTAAGTGCATGATAGACGGTTTCACCGGTAGCAATAATCGCAATGTCCTTCCCGGTTTTTAAAATCTTAGCCCTGCCTTGCTTAAAAGTGTCTGATTCAGAATAAACATCAGGAACAGCATTCCGCCCCACTCTCACATAGGCACTCTCTTCAGATGCGGACAGGTGCCGGGTAAGCCATGCGGACTGGAACCGGTCAGACGGAAGATATACATTCATTCCAGGGAATGTGCGCATTACAGCAATGTCATGAAGGCTGTGATGGGTGGCGCCGAGGGCTCCATAGCTAACACCCCCGCTTACTCCGATGATTTTTACATTGGTCTTTGAGTAGGCCACATCGACCTTTACCTGCTCAAGGGCTCTTGCTGAATAGAAACAGGCCGGTCCGCATACAAATACATTTTTCCCAGCCAATGCCAGTCCGGCACCAACACCTACTGCATTCTGTTCTGCAATCCCCACTTCGACAAACTGATCCGGCAACTCATCCGCAAATTTATTGAGGGTAACACTGCCACGGGCATCGGAAGTGATCACAAACAGATTTTTGTTCTTTTTGCCCTCTTCAACCAGGGTATCTGTGATGGCTGTTCTACAAGGAATATTACCCATCTGACTTTTTCTCTAATTTAAAATTCAACTCTTCCATGGCCTGCAGCATTTCTTCTGTGCTGGGTACTTTGTGATGCCAGGCTGCCTTGTCCTCCATGAATGATACACCTTTTCCCTTTACGGTGTTGGCAATAAGAAAGGAGGGTTTCACTTTTTCAAAAGGCGTTTTCCTGAGAACAGCCGTCAGTTCATCCATGTCATGCCCGTTGCATGAGCGTACACTCCAGCCGCATGCCTGGTATTTTGCTTCCAGGTTTTCGATGGACATCACATCCTCTGTCTTCCCACTGATCTGTAGCCTGTTCCTGTCGATAATGGCCACAAGATTATCCAACTTGTAGTGGCCGGCTGCTGCTGCTGCTTCCATGATGGATCCTTCTCCATGTTCTCCATCTCCCATCAGGACAAAGGCCCTGCAACTAGTTCCGGAGCGTTTAGCAGCAAGGGCCATACCCACACCAACAGACAAGCCATGTCCCAATGCCCCGGAATTCACCTCAATTCCTGGAACTTTACGGGTAGGGTGGCCTGCAAGGATGGAATTAAAATCCCCATAGGAATCGAGTACTTCCTCACTGAAGTAACCTCTTCGGGAGAGGACTGCATGATAGCTTTCAACCGAATGTCCCTTGCTCATGATAAATCTGTCCCGTCCTTTCATTTCAGGATTTCCAGGATCAATATTCATCACATCAAAATAGAGGGCCACCAGGATATCCACCGAGGACAGGGAACCTCCTGTGTGTCCTCCCCCAGCCTTCACAATAGTCTGAAGCAGTTTTTTCCTGATTTCAATAGCTATCAGCTCAAGTTCCTTCATGAATTATGCATTCGACATAGTGATCAGTACCAGTCCAATTAGAAAAAGTATAAACATGGTTGTCAGGATACTATTGGTCCCTTTGGGAGCACCCTTAAACTCTTTCCATATAAATACACCCCAGAGGATGGCCACTACTGGTGCCGCATTGCTCAGGGCATAGGAGATGGCCGGGTTGGAAGCGCCTGCCGACATGAAACTCACCACCATACCGGTCATCCATATCACTCCCCCGAGAACACCCACCATATGTGTGGAGAAACTTCCTGTGAAGTACTCCTTCATCCTCACCCGTTCTCCTTCTACCGGGAACCGCATGAAAATGGGATTGAAAATGGGTGTGCTTACAGTGATCCCCACGGCAAAGAAGAAGACTCCGGTGAAGGGTGACAGGTTGCCTGCGCCTCCTGTAACGAATGTATTGTCAAGTGATTTTACAACCAGTCCATAGAAGAACGCAATGAGTAGTCCTGCCGCTACCGACAGTATAATCCCCTTTGCAGAAGGCCTTTTTTGTTCCTTGGCCAGCCTTCTGAAGGAGAGCATGCTCAGATAGATGGCAGCAATGATAACCATCACTCCCCCAAATAGCAGGTATACATTTCCTTCGGGTGCACCTTTATCTCTAACAACCAGAATAAAGTTGATGATAATGCCCAGGATCCAGGCGATACCTCCGCCAATGGGAAAACCAACCGACATGCCAGCCACGGCAATGGCAGCTACCAGCAGGATGTTCCCCAGGTTCCAGACAATTCCTCCCAGCATGGCATTGAAAATGCTTTTCCCGTCAGCTTGTGCCAGGTCTTGCAGGAAGGGCCTGCCCTCATCTCCCATACTGCCAAAAGTAAAAACAGCAATGGTGGCTGTGAGCAGCAGTCCAAGGGTAAGGTCCCAATAAAATAGTTCAAAACGCCAGTTTTTGGCCGCCAGTTTTTGTGTATTGGCCCAGGATCCCCAGCAGATCATAGAGATCACGAAGAAAAAAACAGCCAGACCGTAATTATGTACAAGTATCATAGGATAAATGTTAAGGGGTTAATGTGTTTTTGCTTATTGGGTTAGCTGTGATGATAGGTTTCCCAGCCCAGGTAGTTGCCGATGGCCTCTTCGAGAATTCCTGCCACGTGGCCCCTGACCATTCCCACATGATGTTCAAATCCATTTTTACACATGAATTTCATTAAGTCCTGCAACCTTGGGATCTTACAAATTGCAATTCCACCATCCATTCCATAAGGATCGTCAGTGATAACGCCTTCTCCCAGGTATGATCTTATAATCCCTTTGGGATCATCCGTTGAGATGCGGAAGTAGGTCATGTCACCAGGGCCCACTTTGCCTTTTACGGCTCCGAAGGTGTCTTCCTGTCCGAGAACGGTACCCAGGATGTCCAGGCTTCCAATTTCGATCTCGTTCTCGAAGAATGATTTAGGATAATTGCTGCAATGGGTGCAGACTACCTTGTCGCGGTCCTCGGCAAAGTTGTTGTTCCAGTCAAGCAGGGCAGAGGGTCTCTGGGAGGCCAGCGCAAGAGCATACATGCCAATGGTTCCTGCAATATCCACTTCACAGGCCGATGGCATCAGTTTTTCACCCATCATACTCATGGTCACGCAGGCAGCACACCCGTAATTCTTTTCAATGGATTCCCAGCATTGCAGGGCTGAGATGTCTATTTCGTTCTCCTCGATCCATTCTTCAACGGCCAGCCCAAACCTGGCCTGTTTTGAGATCTGTCCCTCGTGCAGGATCTTGCATGTTCCATATTCCTGGATGGCATTCACTTTATCTTTGACCGCCGCACTGTTCTCATCCATTTTCACAGCTGCAGCAAGGATCTCAGACATATCCACCGGGACCACTGTAATCCCTGTCTTCTGAAGGATCTTCTCGCTGACCCGCATGGTCTGGAATCCAATGGGCCTTGTACCAATGGCACCTACGCGGAGCCCCTTCATACCTTTAACCACCCTGCATATACCGGCAAACTTGAGGAGATCCTCGGTAAATTCTTCGCTATCCAATGAATAGGTATGGAAAGTAGTATCAGTGAATTTAATGCCATACTGGTAAAGGTTGTTGCATACGGATAGTTTACCACAGAATGCATCCCTGCGGTGATTTACATCCACCTTGTCATTGTCATCATCGCAGGCCTGGATCAGCACCGGGACATTCAGACCGGCCATTTGAATGGTATTGACCACACCAAGTTCATCTCCGAAGTTGGCCAGTATTACTACAATGCCATCAATTTGGTCGGCATGTTCCTTGAAGTACTTTGCACACTTCACAGCATCTTCATATCCTTCAACGTTACCGGTAGGTGTTACCTCGGATGGTATTATCACAGTGCCGAAGCCCATCTTATCCAATTTATCCAATACTGATTTCCTGGCGCTTACCGCCAGTTCGAAATTGAAAATATTCCGGGTTGCAATAATGACCCCAAATGATTGTTTTTGCTTAGCCATGATAGTTTGTAGTTATAGTTTTAGACTAATTGTGCTCGTTTCACTGCTGTTTTCCATTTCATATAGAGTTCCTCTACCACTGCAGCCTCCATTACTGGTTCGAAGGTTTTATCCACCAGTCTGAGGTTTGAGATCTCTTCAATGTTTTTCCAGAAACCGGTGGCCAGTCCTGCCATAAAAGTTGAACCCAGGGCAGAGATTTCCTCAATGCGGGTCCTGACAATGGAGTTACCCAGCATGTCAGCCTGGAACTGCATCAGGAAGTTATTTCGGGTGGGGCCTCCGTCCACCCTGAGTTCTTTCAGGCTGATCCCTGCACCGGACCCCATCAGGTCGACAAGGTCTTTGATCTGGTAGGCAATACTTTCCAATGCTGCGCGGGCAATGTGAGCCTTGTTGGCACTTCTTGACATTCCGGAAATGGTTGCCCTTGCCTGGTTGTCCCAATAGGGAGCACCAAGTCCCACAAAAGCGGGAACCAGGTAGACCCCGTCGTTCCCATCCACCGATGTGGCCAATTCTTCAGTCTCTCCTGCGGATCCGATGAGCTGGAGATCGTTCACCAGCCAGTTGATGGTATCTCCTGTACAGTGTATGTTTCCTTCAAAAACGTAATCAATGGTCTTTTCCCGTCCCCATCCGATGGAAGTGACCAGTCCGTCGGGAGGAGATAAGGGTTTATTCCCAATGTTCATCATGATGGAAGATCCTGTGCCATAGGTAGCTTTTGCCATGCCGGGGCTGAAGCAATGCTGTCCGAAAAGGGCCGCATGTGAATCACCCATCAGTCCCGCAATGGGTAAAGGATTGTCGAATATAATCTCAGGATCGGTGGTCCCGATGATTTCGTCACTATAAACAAGCTTCGGCAGCATGCTGCGATTCATCGAAAACAATTCAACCATCTTTTCATCCCAATCCAGGGTTTCCAGGTTCAGCAACATGGTGCGGCAGGCATTCGAATAATCGGTGACATGAACACGTCCGGCGGTCAGTTTCCATACCAGCCAGCTATCCATGGTACCTGCCATCAGGACTCCCTCTTTCATCTTCTCCCTGACACCCTCTATGTTGTCAATGATCCATTTCAGCTTGCTGGCTGAAAAATAGGGATCAATGATCAGACCTGTTCTGTCCATAATGAGTGGCCCCTTACCCTCTTCTTTCAGCTGATTGCAGTATTCCACTCCCCGTTGGCATTGCCATACAGCGGCATTGCTGACCGGTTTCCCGGTGGATTTATCCCAGATCATTGCTGTTTCACGTTGATTGGTAATAGCAATACCGGCAACAATGGACTCGTCGATACCGGACTGCTGGATCAGCTGTTTAATTCCGGTAATAGTGTTGGTAAATATTTCTTCAGGATCATGCTCCACGAATCCGGAGCGAGGATAATATTGTTTGTGGGGAACAGATACGCGGTCAGCCAGTTCAGCATTGCGGTTAAAGAGCAATACTTTGGTAGCTGAAGTACTTTGATCAATAGCCAGCAAATATTTCTTTGTATGTTCCATACATTACTATCCTGGCAAAAGTTCCTTCCTTTTAGAAATGGACATTGGGGTGAAATGGTGTTGGCAAAACCTACTCATTCACGCCAGTTGATCTCGAGTATTCGTTCAAAAACTCACAAAGCATTCCCACATTATGATTAAAAAGAGCGCTGGATATCCGGTCTTCTGTCCGGTACTCTCCATTCCATCTCTGACCCTGAACCTCTTTCCTAAATTTGTCCTGATAAACAATCCAACGCCCCAATTTGTCCTGGTTTTTAATAATGTCCCGAACATTTGCAGCTAACTCCTCCATTTCTTTATTTTGATCAAGCTCTGGAATGCTATTGGCAGGATCCATTATCCGCTGAAAACGCAATTCAACTTCATCCAGTGCTTCTTTAAGTTCCACCTCATATCCATAGCCAGTGCTTCTTTCCAGAGAAAGCTCTTGGACCGATTCCACTCGGATCCGGCCCCGGTCGTAATAGAGGGCCTCATTGGTGCCCAATTCGAGAAAACGCCCCCATTTTCCGTTGGGCATTCGGGAAGCCTTCAACCATCGGATGGCATCAGGAATGGGTTCCAGAAATTCACCCTGATCGGTATGCAGATAAAGATCAATCAGGCTATGAATATTATTCAAGCTGGCAGAGGGACAAACAGCGGGTGGCTCAAATGTTCGTGCCCAGGCAGGTTGAAGATATTCATTGTATTGCTGTGCCCATCCTGCTTGGGGAGGAGGTAATTGGGAGATCATCAAAAATCGCCCAACTTTTCGCAGACTTGTAGTAAAGTCTTCATTTCCGTAGTAAAAGTCCGCCTCGATCATTACCCTGATGCAATCGTTAATTCCTTGATCGTTGAAAGTGGCATAATCGTCGTAGTTACCCTGCAATGGATATTGATGAGGCCAACCACCATTATCCAATTGGGATTTCAGCATCATGTCCAGAGCCCTTTTCACTGCTTCCGTTAAATTGGGACTATTGATTTCCTGGTCCAGTCCCATCAAAAAACTTATGGCACTTTGGGTCTGGTTATCATCAAAACTCACCTTTTTCCCTTTGGGCCGATCAAAATAAATTTTGTGGTCCCAACCACCCAATTCGTTTTGTCCCCGGATGAGCGCATTGGCTGCTTCCTCTGCTGCTTTCAGAAAATCCTTATTCTCAGTAGCTCGATAAGCTCTCAGAAAACTCATTCCCACAGCGGGAGTTCCTGGAGGTTGCACTTCAATTGTACGATCATCTGTTTTACCCTCTCCCCATTTCTCTTTCCCATCCATACTGTAGTAGTATACATAACCTCCTTCGATGGACAGTGACTGCATGAATGTTATGCCTTTTTCGAGACTGGCTTCGACCTCGGTTGCAAGAGCGGAAAGATCCTGATAGTTTTGCGCATGGATCAAGACCAGACCGTATAATTGGAATGGCAGAATAATCAGAAGGGTTAATTTTCTCATTCCGATTAGAATTATCGCTTCACCCTGGCAATGCCTTTCCAGATGCTCCAGACCTGTTCCTCGTCGGCAGGCTGTCCATAGTCCGTTAGCATAGTCGTAGCCAGGGCACCAGTGGCCCATCCGAACTGAACCCACTTCGCGGCTTCCCAGTTCCTCAATATACCATACAGCAATCCACCTACAAATCCATCCCCGCCTCCTATCCTGTCCAGCACATAAATCTCACGCGGTTCCTCTACATACCACTCATCTCCAACAGAAACAATGGCCCCCCACATGTGAAGGTTTGCGCTTATTACCTCCCGCAGGGTTGTGGCAAATACAGTGGTGCCAGGAAAAGCCTTTTTGGTCTCGTTGATCATTCCCTTGAAACCTTCAATCTTTGAAGCAAGGCCCTTGCCCCCTGCCTCCGGACCCTGTATACCCAGGCAGAGCTGGAAATCCTCTTCATTACCAACCAGGATATCTGATATGGAAGCGATCTCTGTAAAAATTTCGTGGAGCTCCTTTTCCCGACCTTCCCAGAAAGAAGCCCTATGGTTTAGGTCAAAGGAAATCAGTGATCCGTGCTTTTTGGCTGCCCTGGCAATCTCCAGGCAGAAGGTACTGGTTTCCGGGGACAAAGCCCCAATTAATCCTGACAGGTGGACGATCTGCACGCCTTCCTCACCGAAGATCCTTTCCAGGTTAAA
The DNA here is from genome assembly GCA_964642325.1 of uncultured Bacteroides sp. Classification (GTDB taxonomy): domain Bacteria; phylum Bacteroidota; class Bacteroidia; order Bacteroidales; family SM23-62; genus SM23-62. The sequence goes on from CAZXOJ010000002.1 coordinate 10,926, forward strand.
ATCCTTGACATTAAGTGTCCTTCCAACTTCACCAGCCCGGTCGTTTTGTACCCGTGGGCCCCTTGTACCATATCCACTATCCGCAATATTGATCTGGTGACGGTAGCCCCAGGGACCGCCCTGTTCCACATCCTTCCCCTCATAATCCATATGGCGGCCGGCCAGGTTATCCTTGATCAGCCGTGCAATGGGACTGTCCTTAACAAAGGTTGTCAAGACTTTGACAGGAAGTCCGAGATAGGAAGAAACGCTACCAACATTGGTTTCTGCGCTTGTGGCATGCAGGAAAAAATGATCACTGTTATGTACCGGTTGCCCGTTTACAGGTGTCAGCCTGGTACCCATACTGGTGGGTGTCAGCAAGGCATACCGGGCATCTTTTCGTAATTCCATGTTCATGATTTATTGTTTATTAATTTGTTGTCTCATCAGGCAATATATGTAGATGCTGCCGTATCTCCTCCCCTGCCGGTCCAGTTGGTATGGAAAAACTCACCTCTCGGCTTGTCCACCCGCTCATAGGTATGTGCCCCGAAATAGTCCCGCTGTGCCTGAAGCAGGTTGGCAGGAAGTCTTTCAGTACGGTAGCCGTCATAATAGCTCAATGCAGATGCAAGGGCAGGGACCGGTATACCATTTTCCACGGCTGTAGAAACAACCTTCCGCCAGCTGGCCTGGGCAGTATCGATCTTTTCCTTAAAAAATGGATCCAACATAAGGTTTTCCAGGTCCTTGTTCTTGTCAAATGCTTCTTTGATATTACTGAGGAAGACAGAACGGATAATACATCCTCCACGCCACATCAGGGCTATCCCCCCATAGTTGAGGTCCCAACCGAAATCAGCCGCTGCCGTCCGCATCAAAACATATCCCTGTGCATAAGAAACAATTTTGGAAGCTAACAGGGCCTGGCGCAGATCTTCAATAAAAGCCTTCTTATCACCACTGAACGCAGGGTTGGGGCCCTCCAACACTTTCGATGCCCTGACCCTCAGTTCTTTCTGGGCAGACAGGGTACGGGCAAAAACAGCCTCTCCAATCAGTGTCAGGGGTATACCTACATCCAGGGCAGCAATGGCGGTCCATTTACCGGTCCCTTTTTGTCCCGCAGTATCCAGGATCACATCCACAGTTTCCTCTCCATCCTCTTCATAACCAAGTATATCACGCGTGATCTCTATCAGGTAACTGTCCAGTTCCCCTTCATTCCATTCCTTGAAAACATCATGCATCTCCTTGTTGGACATGCCCAGCAGATCCTTCATCATCTGGTAGGTCTCGCAGATCATCTGCATGTCACCGTATTCAATACCGTTGTGGACCATCTTGACAAAATGCCCCGCGCCATTTTCGCCGACCCAGTCACAACATGGACTGCCATCTTCCACTTTGGCCGAAATGTCCTGAAAAATTGGTTTGACATGTTCCCAGGCTGCATTTGATCCTCCCGGCATGATTGATGGTCCCAGAAGGGCACCTTCCTCGCCTCCGGAAACACCTGTACCTATATACAGCAAACCCTTCTCTTCCACGTACTTGGTCCTGCGATTAGTATCCGGAAAATGGGTATTCCCGCCATCGATGATAATATCTCCCGGCTCCATATGTGGGATCAACTGTTCGATGAAAGAATCAACAGCTGCACCCGCCTTGACCAGTAACATCACCTTCCTGGGCCTTTTCAATGATTTTACCAGTTCTTCAATGCTGTGTGTACCAATGAAGTTCTTGCCTGCTCCCCTGCCCTCCATGAACTTATCCACTTTTGCAACGGTACGGTTAAAAATGGCCACTGTATAACCGTGGCTTTCCATGTTAAGAATCAGGTTCTCGCCCATTACGGCCAAACCTATTAATCCAATGTCTCCTAATTTTTCCATTTTTTAAATTTTACTAATTATTATCGGTTCGTTTATTTATTACCTGGTACCCAAGTTTTTCGAGTACTGCTCCAGCACCAGCCTGGTCATTGATGATCTTTACCTGGAAAGCTCTTGCTTCCCTGCGTATGGGGTATGTTCCCCTCAGTTCTTCGAAACGTTCAGGAGACTCCCTGAGCTTCCTGTCGTCCTCCATAACATTGTAGGTACGGTTAACCACATCAAGAAGCAATTCCTGCCTATCCATACCGGTCCCATCCAAAGTGATCTCAGGTTGTTCAGGGGCAGGTATATTGTCCGGGTACCAATCGTCAAATCCTAATCCGAAAAACCTGCTGACTGCCTGTACACTCATGCTGGTGCCCTTGGCTTTTCCATCTGTGGAATACCCGGCAATATGTGTCGTAGCTATCCTGGCCAAATCAAGTAATTCCAGGTCTATCCCGGGCTCCCCTTCCCATACGTCAAGCACTGCCCCGGCTAGCTTTTGATCCTGCAGTACGGCTTTTAATGCTCCTGAATCAACCACAGCTCCCCTGGAGCTATTAATAAAATATACCTTTTTTGACAGCTGTCCGAAAAAATCATGGCCAGCCAGGTGATGGGTTTTATCCTCTCCGGAGAGGTTTAATGGTATATGCAGGGTAATGATATCGGCTTCCTGGAGTATATGGATGAGATCTACGAATGCATCGGGACCCTCATCCCTTGCCCTGGGAGGATCATTAAGCAACACCCGCATGCCCAGGGCCCTGGCTATTTTTTCAACCTTGCTTCCGACATGCCCGACACCAATGATGCCAATGGTCTTGCTATTAAGTTCAAAACCTTCTTGTATGGCAGTATTCAGCAAAACCGAAAGTATGTATTGTTCAACAGAGCATGAATTACAACCTGGTGCATTGGTCCAGCTAATACCCTTCCGGTCACAATACTCAGTATCAATATGATCAAAACCTATGGTTGCCGTTGCAATAAATTTCACATTTGAACCATCCAGGAGAGAGGCATCACAGCAGGTGCGTGTCCTGGTAATCAGTGCATCTGCCTCCTTGACATCTGCCGCTGATATTTCTTTTCCTGGCAGGAAAACTATCTCAGCGGCCTGGTCCAGTACCCCTTTTAAAAAGGGTATTTTGTTATCTGCTACTATTTTAATTTTCAAACCTTCCTTCATGTGCCCATAATCCCAATGCCGGGTTGGAAATAAAAAATACCTCCTCACCATCAGGCATGGTGTTATAACCATCTTTCAGTTCCTGTGGATTATATTTTTGCATCATTTTATCAAGTTCCCCGTAGTGGAAACCTACACCATCTATTTCTTCCTTGCTGAGATGCCCGGGACAGTATGTAATCTTGAAGCGGTTCTCTGAGGATCCATGGATCAGGTGTGCAGCCGCACTCAGATTGTCCATCAGGTCCACATTGCTTTCCACAAAATCAAGGATCTCGGGACTGGTCCTGTACCCGTACTTCCGGATCAAGCCGTCAATGGCCTTATCCTCCCCGAATTCCTTAACACCCGGTCCCAATACAAGCAATTCCCCTTCATCTGCCAGGGCCATGCGTGAGCGGTAAATGCTTTTATTCCCCAGCCAGGTGCTTTTGAATTCATTCGGATCGAGGTAAACAACTACTTTTTTAAGGGGGTTATCCAACATTTCAAAGTTCACCTTGAGGGACAATTCACTGGCCTTTTCGAAACATTCTTCATCATCTCCAATATATAAGCCCCTGATCTTCAGGTTACGGTCTTTATCCGGACTGACGACTGTCTGTACATATACAATGGGTAGGTCAGCTGCAAACTCCCTGGAAGCATAGTTCAAAACCTTTCTGACAGGCGTGTCTGAACGACCCATGATCTTTTCCATTCCGTATACTGCCCCAAGGAAATGGCTCTTATTGATCCCTTCGGGACCACCGGTACCAACAAATATATTCTTGTTATAATTGGCCATCCCAATCACCTCATGCGGCACCACCTGGCCCACAGAAAGAATGAGATCATATGCCCCGTCTACCAACAGGCGGTTGACCTGTGCCGGCCAGGAATATGAGACCCTTCCTCCCGATATATCCGCCAGGTAGTGACTTGGAACTTCCCCCAGGGTGACAACGTCTTCCCGCCAGTTATGTACCCTGAATTTTTCTGCCGGGACGCCATTGAACATCTCACCTATTTCCCTGGTGCTCATCGGAGCGTGTGTTCCAAGGGCCGGCAGGATATCCGTCAACTGCTTCCCGTAATATTTATCGGTCTGCTGGACAAGCGCACCTGCAAATGAATGCATACGTGTAAAATCCGGCGGGATAGCTAGCACCCGCCCTTTGATGTCAAGTTTATCCAGGGCGGTTACAAGACCCTCTTCCAGTCCGGTTAATCCCAGATCATCATTCTCTGATCCTCTCTCAAAGTATATCATTTCATATTGATTTTATACGCCACCAAATGCACTGTAGCCACCATCAACGGGAACTACAATACCGGTTATAAAACGGGAGTGTTCGGATAGCAGGAATAATATTGTTCCCTGCAATTCCTCTACCTCACCATATCTTCCCATGGGTGTATTGGCAATGATCTTTTCTCCTCTGGCTGTCATTTTTCCTGTATCCTTGTCTACCAGCAAAAACCTGTTTTGCGATGTGAGGAAAAACCCGGGAGCCACTGCATTCACACGTACTCCTGTTTTGGCCAGATGCACTGCCAGCCATTCCGTAATATTGTTTACAGCAGCTTTGGCTGCCGAGTAAGCCGGCACCTTCGTCAGTGGTTTGTAGGAGGTCATAGAAGAAATATTCAGGATGGCACCTGAACCATCTTCCACCATGTCTTTACCAAGGACCATGGAGGTCAGCAAGGTTCCTTTGAAGTTAAGGTCAAAAACCCAGTCAAATCCTTCCAATCCAAGTCCAAAAAAGTTACTCTCCCAATCATTTTTATTGTTTTCATCCATCTCTTCCACCTTGGTGGTTGCTTTAGGGGAGTTACCCCCTGCCCCGTTGATAAGGTAATGGATCCGGCCAAATTCAGTATGGATCTTGTCTCTCGCAGCTTCGAGTGACGCCCGGTCCAGCACATCTGCTTTCAGTCCCAGCACCCTGGTCCCGGTTTTTGATTTCACCTCCCCGGCCACCTTTTCGGCCAGTTCTGCATTAATATCCAAGATGACGGAATTCATCCCCGCAGCTGCCAGTCCCTCAACAATTGATGAACCAATGACCCCGGCCCCACCGGTTATTACACATGTTTTGTCAGCTAATTCAGAAAAATCTGCTTTTTTCATATATTATGTTTTAGACCTGGTAACAGCATAAATTCTCTTTACAAATGATATCAATGGGAATCAGCTGCTCAGGTGATGGTTTTTTATTCATTTTCAATTTATTAAACACGGCTACAAGTGCTTTATAACCCTGTTCATGAGGTTTTTGGCTGATCAGGAAATCGATGACCCCGTTGTTGAGGTATTTTATATTCGGATTGATCAGGTCATACCCTACAAGGCTTATGTTTTCCCTTGAAGTGTTCTGGAGGTATTTCGCCACCTGGTAAACCCTGGAGTTAGTAACGAAAATTCCAGCAATTCTATCATGTTTTTGAAATGCTTCCGTAAGTGCCCTTTTAATATAAGGATAAGAATCCTTGGCCAGGGATAGGGAGATGGTTTCAATACCCTGCGTTTTGCTGCCATTTAACCAGTACTCACGGAAGCCCTCTTCACGTCTCAGGATATGGCTGTAATTATCCTTGTCCATGGCAATGCTCACAACAAGTATCCTGGAATCCTCAGGTACACCAAAATCGATCAGTTTGGCAGCCACCCTGCTGCTGGACCTGGAATCCTGTCCCACATAAGTCAATTGTCCCGGATGGTTTATGTTATCATTTACGGAGATAAAGGGGATACCGGATTTTTCACAATCACTGAAAAAATCAATCGTTTCCTGTAAATATACAGGTGCGGCTATCACTGCGTCCGGGAAATAATCCAGGACCTCAATTGTCTTTTCGATGAAATCCTGCTTGCGAAATTGATCATAGAGAAATTCCTTAATCTCAATCTTGAAATGATTCAGCTCCGAACAGGCATCATAGATACCTGACAATGGCTTTTTCCAGAACCAGTTCTCTGGTGAATGAAAAGGGATGAGGACCGCTACCTTCAATGGATTCCTTGAAGCCAGTGTACGGGCCAGTATATCAGGCTCGTAATGCAATTTTTCCAGGATGCCTACTACCTTTTTACGGGTCTTTTCCGAAACCTCTCCCCGGTTATGTAGTACCCGGTCGACGGTCCCCGTTGAAACCCCCGCACGATCTGCTATATCTTTAATCCTGGCTTTCAATTCTCTGTTCAGATATCATTTGTATCTTAACCCGGCTGTTATCAAAAGATTTTTAGCCATCTGTTAAGCAAATGTAAAAAAATATTTGTAATTTCGTGTGCGCACACGGAAAAAACCATAAACATCTAAATAATATGAAAATAGGAAAGTACTCTTTTGGAATAGGCGATCGTTTTGGCCAGCAGGGAAAAGCACAGCTTAGCGCATTGATGAAAGCCAAAGAAGCTGGGATTGATATTATTCCTGTCTGGAATAAATCCAACCGTGAACACGGTATCGTAGGAACCACTCCAGATGATGTCAGGAAGGAAGCTGATGAATCGGTGAGTGAACTTGGATGGACTGGGGAATATTATGTGGATGCTGATCACATTAATTTATCCAATGTTGATCCTTATGTTGAACATTCAGATTTTTTTACCATTGATGTGGCTGATTATATTTCAGAACCAACCGATGCCAACAGTAAGAATTTATTTTTAGAACATAACAAGCAATACATTGGTGATTTGAGTATACCCGGTATCAGTAATACATACCGGATAACTGAGGAATTGTTATCTGAGATCGCCGATAAATATCTCTATGCTACGCAAAAAGCAACAGAGATCTACCAGCATATAGCAAATAAAAAAGGTGAAGGTAATTTTATACCAGAGGTATCTATGGATGAGGTGACTGAACCTCAATCACCTGTAGAATTATTTTTTATTCTCGGTGCACTTGCCAAAGAAAAGCTTCCCCTGCAAACCATTGCCCCCAAGTTTACCGGCAGGTTCAACAAGGGTGTTGATTATGAAGGTGATCTCAGCCAGTTCGAACAGGAATTTGAAGAAGACCTGCTTGTAATCGACTTTGCCATTAAAAAATTCGGATTGCCAGGAAATCTTAAATTAAGTGTCCATTCAGGCAGTGACAAATTCAGTATCTACCCGGTCATCGGAAAGCTGATCAAAAAATATGATAAGGGTATCCACGTAAAGACAGCCGGAACCACCTGGCTGGAGGAAATAATCGGCCTGGCTGCAGCTGAAGGTGAAGGATTGGCATTGGCCAAGAAAATTTACCGGACAGCATTCGAAAAACAGGAAGCCCTATGTGCCCCTTATGCTGCGGTCATTGATATCCATCCTGATGAACTACCTTCTCCGGATACAGTGGACACCTGGAACGGTGTTAAATATGCAGACACCCTCAGGCATGTTCCAGGCCATTCCGATTATAACTCTAACTTCAGGCAATTGATCCATGTAGGATACAAAGTAGCTTCAGACCTGGGTGATGAATACTACGGAAAACTGGAAAAACATGCCGAAATAATTGGTCAGAATGTAGCCGAGAATATCTTTGACAGACATATTAAAAGACTTTTCAATTTGTAATACTGATTCAATCTTAAACGAATGAAAAAATTCCTCGGTGAAAATTTCCTGCTGGAGACAAAAACAGCAGAAACCCTCTATCATGAGCATGCCAAAGACAAGCCAATCATCGACTATCATTGCCACCTTCCCCCGGATGAAATTGCCAAGGACAAGCAATTTGATAACCTTACCCAGATCTGGTTAAAAGGGGATCATTATAAATGGAGGGCCATGAGGGCTAATGGTATACCGGAAAAGTACATCACCGGGAACGCCAGTGACAGTGAAAAATTCCAGAAATGGGCAGAAACCGTACCTTACACATTGCGCAACCCGCTCTATCACTGGACACACCTTGAACTGAAACAACCTTTCGGGATCACAAAAATACTTAATAAAGACACAGGGGCAGAGATCTATGAAGAGGCAGGGGCCATGCTGAAAACGCCGGAATTCAGCACCCGTAATATCCTGCGAAAAATGAACGTGGAAGTGGTTTGCACGACCGATGATCCTGTAGACAACCTGAAACATCATATAAAAGTCAAAAGGGAGGATCTCGATATAAAAATGCTGCCGGCCTGGCGGCCTGACAAGGCCATGGCCGTAGAGAATCCCGATAAGTACAATGTATACCTGGCCAGTCTGGCTGAAGCTTCGGACACAGACATCAGCAGTTTTAAAAAGTTGCTTGAAGCCCTGCAAAAACGTCATGATTATTTCCACAAACATGGATGCCGGCTTTCCGATCATGGCATTGAAACATTCTATGCAGGTGAATACAAAAAGAAAGACCTGGAAACAATATTCGGGAAGGTTCGCTCGGGCAAAACGCTCTCCGAAGATGAGATCCATAAGTTCAAATCCGGCATGCTCATCATCTTAGCCATGATGGATCATGAGAAGGGCTGGACGCAACAATTCCATATTGGTGCGATCAGGAACAATAATTCCCGCATGCTCAAGCTTCTCGGTCCGGATACAGGCTACGATTCCATTGGTGATTTTGAGGTTGGCCGGCCTATGTCAAAATTCTTCGACAAACTGGCACAAAAGGAAAAACTTGCAAAGACCATAGTCTACAACCTGAACCCAAGGGACAATGAACTCATTACGAGCATGTTGTACAATTACAATGATGGAGCAACGCCCGGAAAAATGCAATTCGGATCCGGCTGGTGGTTCCTCGATCAGAAAATGGGCATGGAGAAGCAGATGAACGATTTGTCACTACTGGGATTGCTGAGCCATTTCGTGGGAATGTTGACAGATTCCAGGAGTTTCCTCTCCTTCCCCCGCCACGAGTATTTCAGAAGGATCTTGTGTAACCTGCTTGGCAATGATGTCGAAAACGGGATGATCCCCGATGACATGGAGCTGATTGGTAAAATGGTCGAAAACATCTGCTATTACAACGCTCGGAAATATTTTGGTTTCTACGCAGATTAGTTCTAACCAATGTACAGACAGCTCCTTAATTTGGTAATTGCACTGTTATGCACAGTCTTTACTGGGATTGTCGGAGCTGTTCCCGTTGACCATAAATCAGTCACCATCAGGGAATCCAATTCCTCCATCCAGGTTGACGGGGTATTGGATGAAGAGGCATGGCTACACGCTGAACCAGCCCAGGATTTTTTCCAGCGGTATCCGGCAGATACATCGGTTGCCATGACGCTGACAGCCGTCAAGCTTACCTACGATGAGGATTTCTTCTATGTTGGTGCGGTTTGTTATGATCATGTAAAGGGAGATTATGTGGTGGAATCCCTTCGAAGAGATTTTGAAGGACGGGGAAACGATGCATTGAATATCATCATTGATCCCTTCAGCGATCTGACCAATGGATTTCTTTTTGGCATAACCCCCTATGGTGTACAGCGCGAGTCCCTCATCATCAATGGCGGGAGCGGCCACCATGATGAAAATGTCTCATGGGATAACAAATGGTTCTCAAAAGTTACCAGGCATGAAGATCACTGGGTAGTTGAAATTGCCATCCCCTTTAAAACCCTCAGGTACAAAGAAGGGATTGAAACCTGGCGTGTAAATTTTGTGCGCATAGACTACAAGCGAAATGAGTATTCAAACTGGAACTGGATTCCCCGGAACTTCAGTTCGACCTCTCTTGCCCATACCGGGAAGCTCGAATGGGACCATGCCCTGCATGATGCAAAAAGCAATGTTTCCATCATCCCTTATGCCAAGGTAGGGGGAGCCAAGAATTACGAGGAAGGTGCACCGGGTAAATTGATCAGGGGACTGGGAACCGATGCGAAGATCGGACTCACCTCATCGCTCAACCTGGATCTGACCGTAAATCCCGATTTCTCACAGGTGGAAGTCGACCAGCAGGTAACAGACCTTGACCGCTTCGAGATCTACTTCCCTGAAAAAAGGCAATTTTTCCTCGAGAACAGCGATTTATTCGCTGATTTTGGAAGTAGGTCACAGAGGCCGTTTTTCTCAAGGCGAATTGGCATCGCCCGGGATACCAATACTGGCCAGAATATTGAGAATCCCATCTATTTCGGGGCACGCCTGAGCGGCAGGGTCAATAAGGACTGGCGGGTCGGGGCCATGACCATGCAGGCGGCCGATGAAGAAGAAATTGGTCTGCCCAGTATCAATTATGCCGTAGCGGCGGTTCAACGCCGTGTTTTTGCACGCTCCAACATCGCAGCCATACTTGTCAACAAACAGCCTGTTGAGTTTCTGAGCCGGGAAGCTGACTCAGCCGAGTTAAAAAGCTGGAACAGGGTCGCAGGACTTGATTTCAACCTTGCTTCACTGGATAACAGGTGGCTTGGCAAAATCTTTTACCATCACTCCTTTAGTTCGGATGCCGGGAATTCACCATTTTCTCACGGTGCTGCTGTTCAGTACCAGGATGAACATTGGGACCTGCGATGGTCACATAGCCTGGTCGGGGAAGATTTCAATGCAGAAGTCGGATATGTCCGCCGCACCGGCTTCAAAAGTATTACTCCCGAGGTAGGCTACGATTTTTATCCGAATTCCAGGTGGCTCAACAGGCACGGTCCGTCCCTTGAATATGA
>CAZXOJ010000002.1:21684-40149 GCA_964642325.1 uncultured Bacteroides sp.
TTCAGTTATAACAGGGTCCGATTACCGGATCCATACCACAATGCCGATCTTTACCTGATCGGTCCTAAATTTGATATTACCTTCACGAAGACGCTGTATTTTGCCACACTGGTTCAGTATAACAGCCAGATCAACAATATCAATGTGAATGCCCGCTTCCAGTGGCGCTACAAGCCCGCGTCAGATATATACCTTGTTTATACTGATAATTATTACGGGGATGTATTTAAATCCAAGAACCGGGCACTGGTCTTCAAGATCACCTACTGGCTCAACATTTAATGCTAAAGTATCCATGGCATGAATACGGATCCAGTATCAGTCCCCGAACTTCAATAGTATTTTCAGGTAATTCCCAGGATCCTTTTCTACTTTCTCGAATGCTTCCTGGACCTGCTCCCCGGGCATGATGGTAGTGATCAGGGTTTCCGGTTTGAGTGCTCCTTTACCAAGCTGATCGATGATGGTTGGATACTCCCCATGGCTGACACGGGAAGCAATGATGCTTGCCTCTTTCCAGATGAGTTCCTTGAAAACAATAGGGGCAGGATCATCCGTCAGTCCAAGTACACAAACTCTGCCACCTCCCCTGATACTCTGGATGGCACCCCTGACAGGATTGAGGGTACGTTCAGGTGAATGGGGATGCCCGACAGCTTCGAAAGCAATATCAGTACCATTCCCTCCTGTATGTTCCTTAATTGCCTCAACGGGATCTTCCAATGCATTCAGTGGAATAATATCATCATATGCTTCAGCAGCTATCCGAAGTCGCTTATCCAGTAGATCCACCATATATATAGGTGCATCCGTGATGGTCCTGGCCGCCTGCAGGATGACCTGCCCGACACGGCCCGCTCCCCATATGGCCAGGGAATCTCCCGGTATTACACCGGCCCGGTTACAGGCATGAAAGCCAATGCCATAGATCTCCGTTAATGCGAGATGTTCCTCCGGCACTTGATCCGGGGCCTTGAACAACATGTTTTGGTTTACATTGATGTATTCACAGAAACCACCGTCCAGGTCAATGCCGATCAGTTGGAGTGATGTGCAGGCAGGATAATGATGGGCTTTACAGGCCTGGCATTCACCACACCATATCAGCGGATCTATGGCTACTTTATCACCAATGGCATATCCTGTCACACCTTGACCGGTCATTTCAACGGTCCCGGCCATTTCGTGTCCCGGAATAAAGGGAACCGGTGTACGGGGATGAAAATCACCATTGAAAATATGCATATCGGTGCCACAAATGCTGGCAAAGGATACCTTTACCTGCACTTCCCCTGCTTCAGGATCTCCAATTTCCCTGTCAATCCACTGGAATTGTTTGTATTCGCTTAATAATGCTGCTTTCATAATTATAGAAAATCTTCCCTGAGTGGATTGAAGCTGTCTACTAATCTTACCTTTTCAGTTAGCAATTGGACCGTATGTGGCCTGTCGGAAGGGGCGGCAAACATGTCACCTGCCTTAAGATGCTGGTCAGCTTCCCCTTCACACAAGAATATGATCTCTCCCTCCGCCACGTAGGATGTTTGTTCATGGGGATGGGAATGGGGCGGTTCGGGTTTATCCCAGGGTCCGTCACTAAAATCAATTAAAACCGACATCAGGTTATCTGTATGTATGATCTTACGTTGGAGTCCCTCGCGTACAATCTCATACGGTACATCATCAAATTTAAGTACTGCCATGTTATGCTATTTTATTTCGTATGTAATAGGTGAACTTATCCTTTCTGCATATCCCTGCAGATAACTAAACCATGCTTTTTCATCTACAATCTGTCCGCTTTTCTTCCAGCCAAATCCAGCATAATATACAACCTTCCCATTTATTGGTTTCAGGTGTACCAGCAGGTGGCTCTGATCGGGTTCATCTACCAGGTGCTCATTGTAGCCGGACAGGAATGCTGACGAAACCACAATCCCCATGCCCAGTTCGGAATCGCCGTGGGGCTGCCAGTAGCTGAACCAGCCATTATCAAGGTCTGCGTGGTTTGTCCCGTCTTTTTCATGCTGTGTGATTCCGGCACTGAGTGCCTTTACGGGTTCATCACCAGATACCAGGACCTCTATCCTGGCCAGGTTACTCCCAAGATCGAGTGATATGATCATTGTCTCCTCCATCATTCCGGCCGGGGTGGACCAGGGAGCATAGGTCAGCTCGAACTGGGTACGGACAGGACCTTCGGCAATTGTCTTCCAGGATGTAAAATTCCGGGAGGTATACAGTTTTTGCTCTTCTTCACTCCAGACCCCGACGCCTCCGCATCCGCGGCTGGCACCTACATGGAAATCATCCAGTCCCTCGCCTGTATCTTCATGGTAGGATCCCTCCCCTTCCAGGGTCTCTTTGTACCATTTGTTGATGATGGGATATTCCACGCGCTTCAGCCAGCAGTCGATACCACTGGAAAGGGTACCACCAGGGGTCTTGTCAACAACCATTTGCTCTGCAGTGGGACCGTAAGTACGGAAGGCAACCAGGTCATTCTCCCAGGCATAATCATCCGTACGTTCCGGTACGAACCTGCTGTATGTGCTTATTTCCGTAACAGGTAATAAACTTTTGTCAACATCGGCGACCAAGTTATAGGTCCTGGTTTCACCTGCCTTCAGGACTGGCTGGAACAAAAGGTAATCCAATTCGCCATCCATATCTTCATCCATAACCTGAGAAAGCAGGTATTCACCTGTTTCGGCATCCTGTATGGAAAACCTTGAAAACAGTTCACAGGTAATATTGCCAAGGTCCGACTTTAGTAAGGATACTGTCTCCCCTTTTCGGTCCAACTGAAGATCATTGCTAACCGATACGACATATGCAGGCTTTTCCTGATTGCAGCCCAATAAGAACAGCATGAAGATTAGCCAAGTTGAGATACTGATTAATTGTTTCATATTAATGGTTTAGGGTGATTTATTAGTCCTCGTTGGAGGGCTTGCCGATGGTGGCAAGTATTCCCCCATCGACGTACAGTATGTGGCCATTAACGAAATCGGAAGCCTTGGACGCCAGAAAGATGGCTGCTCCCTGCAGCTCTTCCGGCTGTCCCCACCTACCTGCCGGTGTACGATTAATGATAAACTCATTGAAAGGATGTCCACCTACACGAATGGCCTCGGTCTGGGCAGTAGCATAGTAACCCGGACCGATACCGTTTGCCTGGATATTGTGTTTGGCCAGTTCAGTAGCCAGGTTCCGGGTAAGCATTTTGAGTCCGCCTTTCGCAGCTGCATAGGCACTGACTGTGGCCCGTCCCAATTCACTCATCATGGAGCACATATTAATGATTTTTCCACCCTGTCCCCGGGCTGCCATTTTTTCTGCAACATATCTAGACATGATAAATGGACCGCTCAGATCAACATCGATCACTTCCCTGAAGTCCTTTGCTTCCATCTCGAGAAACGGGATACGCTTGATGATCCCGGCATTATTAACGAGGATATCAATGGGTGCTACCTCTTCTTCAATGGTCTGGATGGCGGATTTTGCCGCTTCTTCATCAGTGACATCAAATAGATAGCCGGCTGCATCAATGCCATCAGCCTTGTATTCCCCCAGCGCTTTTTCCAGTTTGTCCTGGAATATATCGTTGATAACAAGCCTGGCACCGGCACCGGCCAGTCCCTTGGCAATGGCCATTCCAAGTCCGTGTGTTGCCCCTGTGACAAGGGCTGTTTTTCCGGATAGATCAAAAAGTTCCTTTATCATTTTTTCGGTTTTTGGTTTAAATGAATTGATTTCGATGTTTACCTCAATTCTGTGGGCTGTGCAACATCCATATCACCATAGTCCAGGTTTTCTCCGGCCATTCCCCATACAAAAATATAATTAGAGGTACCCGCCGCGCTGTGGAGGGACCAGGAGGGTGAGAGCACTGCCTGTTCGTTTTGCATCCAGATATGCCTGGTTTCCTTGGGTTTACCCATAAAATGGCATATCGCCTGGCCTTCAGGCACTTCAAAATAGAAATAAGCTTCCATCCGGCGGTTATGGGTATGGACAGGCATGGTGTTCCAGACAGACCCTGCCTGCAGTTCGGTCATCCCCATTTGTAACTGGCATGTCTCTACGATACTATTCACAAGCAGCTTGTTGATCTTCCTGGCATTCGAGGATTCCAGGGCTCCCAGTTCCACTACTTCTGCATCCGCCAGTGTAACCAGCTTGTTGGGGCATTTTTTATGTGCGGGAGCTGAATTAATATAGAATTTTGCAGGTGCATCAGCATCGGACGATTCAAAGACCACTTTACTGGTTTCTTTACCCAGGTAGAGGGCTTCCTTGTAATTCATTTCATAGGTCTCACCATCCGCCACTATTGTTCCCTTTCCACCAACGTTAATGATCCCCATTTCTCTCCTCGCCAGGAAACTATCTGCCTTCAGGCTGTCAAAACTTTCCAGTTCCAGTTTCATGGTCACCGGATTTGCTCCGCCAACGATATAGCGATCGTAAAGGGAATATGTCAGGCATATTTCATTCCTGACAAAAACCTCCTTCACCAGGAATTCCTTGCGGATACGATTTGTATCGAATTTTATAAAATCTTTCGGATGTACAGCATACCTTTCATTAAATTTCATGAGCTTTATTTTAGGTTTGAATTTCTTATGCTAAGTTCTGGTTTGATGATAACTCAGGGTGTATGTAACTAATGAATAGGCAGTACTCAGTACGCTGGCTATGTCATTTATGGTTACTTTCTTTTACTTTCCCTGGAAGATTAACAAAGATACAAAAAACGCAAACTTTGCATAAAATACTTATTGTTGTTAATTTGCAGAACTAATGGACACCCCCTAAATCAAACCAAATGAGCCAGAGAATAGATATAATCAATAAGATCCGGGATATCCGTGTTATGCCTCTATTTTACCATCCTGACCCGGATATTTCCCTGCAGGTCATGCAGGCAGTGTTTGACGGCGGACTGGATCTTATGGAATTTACGAATCGTGGACCGAATGCTTACAATGTATTTGAGAAACTATATGCTTTCAAAGCAAAAAATTACCCCGGAGCTGCCCTGGGCATTGGCAGCATAGTGGATGCCCCTACAGCAGCACAATATATACAGGCCGGTGCCGATTTTGTGGTCTCCCCCCTTCTTAACCAGGAGGTCATCAGGGTCTGCAACAGGCGTAAGATCCTTCATATTCCGGGATGTTCCACCCTCAGTGAGATAAGCCAGGCAGAAGAATGGGGGGCAGAAATGGTTAAGGTTTTCCCGGCAGCTCAACTTGGGGGACCGGCATTCATAAAGGCCATCAAGGGTCCATGTCCCTGGACATCCATTGTCGTTACAGGGGGTGTAAAGGCTGATCTGGATAACCTCAAAGCCTGGCATGATGCCGGTGTTGACGGATTTGGCATAGGGTCAGACCTGATCTCGAAAGACCTTATCAAGGAGGGGAATTATGCCGGTTTAACCGAGAAAGTCAAGGAACTGCTTCGGATCACTGCAAAACTAAGGGATTGATCTGTAACGGATTCTAACTAATAATCAGTATTTATTTCTTACTAATCCAAACCATATCTTACCACCATGAAAAACTTGATCCTTCTACCAGTGTTTTTCCTTTTCATCTATGCATCCGGCCAGGATATCGCCAGGGTAAAGCATGATCAAAAATCCGGCATGGATGCTGAGATTTATCCTTCTTTCACCCCTGACGGGGCCTGGTGCTGGTTTTCCGATCCCCGGGCAGTATATTTTGAGGGTGAACATAAACGGACTTATGCCGGGTGGATTGACAGGTATGGCGATGTATGCATAGGATCCTATGATCTTGGCACCGGCAGGATTGATACAAAAGTCATCCATGACGGACTTCAGGTGGATGATCACAACGATCCCTCTATCCTGTTTGATGACCAGGGAAGGTTGCTGGTGTTTTTTAATAAGCACGGGGGACCGCATCCCCTGTATCTCGTCAAATCAGAGAACCCGGAAGACATCGGAAGCTGGGGCCCGGTTAAGCGTCTTGCATTAAATGATACAGATAAATACCCGGACATGTGGGATACATACACCTACACACATCCGGTGAAACTCTCCGGTGAGGACGGCAGGCTTTACTTATTCTGGAGGGGAATAGACAATAAACCCAATTTTTCCTCTTCAGACGATGATGGGGAAACCTGGACCAAGGGGAAGATCCTCATCCTTCCTGAAAGATTATACCCCAACCGGCGTCCTTATCTAAAAGTATTTTCAGATGGAAAGGATGTCATCCATTTTGCTTTCACCGACGGGCACCCGAGAAGAGAATCCCAGAACAGTATTTATTATATGTATTATAAAGATGGGGGACTGTACGAGGCCAATGGAGAGAAAATAGGAAACCTGGGTGATGAGATTTCTCCCCGTATGACGGACTGTGTGTATGACGCTATACCTACGGAAAAGAAGGCATGGATATGGGATGTGGCTCAGGATGAGAGCGGAAACCCTGTGCTTGCCTATGCAAAATTTCCAGATGATTCCAATCATATTATATGCTATGCCTTATGGGATGGTAAAGAATGGAACAACAGGGACCTGGTCAATGCCGGGAAATGGTTCCCTGAAACCCAGGAAGGCAAAGTGGAAAGGGAAACCAATTATTCAGGGGGAATAAGCATTGATCATGAAAATACAAATACACTATACCTGTCTGTCAAACGGGATTCCGTTTTTGAAATTGAGAAGTGGGTGACAGGTAATGGAGGTAAATCCTGGAAGGTCTCAAACATCAGCCGGGGTTCTTCCAAAAACAATATCAGGCCTGTTGCCGTAAGGGGTGCCGCTGAGGGAAATCCCGTGCAGGTACTCTGGATGTGTAATACCAGGTACATACACTACACCGATTACCAGGCTTCCATACAAATGGACGTTGTGCCTGGACCGGTTTCTGGGGGACTGGACAGCGAGAGCATACTGGATGTGATGCACAGGGTGGCGGACTGGCAGATCATGAACCCGAGAAGACCACATCAACTGGACTGGCATTATGGTGCGTTTTATACAGGTATCTGGACCCTGTACAAGACTACAGGCGAGGAAAGGTATAAGAATGAGATATGGAACCTGGGACAAAAACATGACTGGAAGCTTCGCAATGATATCTACCATGCCGACAGGCTTACCATTGCCCAGTCATTCGCAGAGTTATATATGGAAGAGAAGGATCCTGACATGCTCGAAAAGATACAGTGGGTCCTGGATATGCATGTGGACCGGAGACCTCCTGCCGATGTCAGGCACAAGGACAATCCTTACAGTGGTGAATGGTGGACCTGGTGCGATGCGCTTTACATGGCCCCACCAGCCTTTGCCAGGATATTTAAGGCCACTGGGGAGAAGAAATACCTGGAATACATGGACGAGCACTGGTGGAAGACATCAGATTATTTGTATAGTAAGGAGGATTCTCTGTACTACCGGGATGACAGGTTTTTTGACCAAAGGACCGATAACGGGAAGAAACTATTCTGGGGCCGCGGAAATGGATGGGTGGTTGCCGGACTGGCCAGGACCATTCCATATATCCCAGAAGACTATCCTGGAAGGGAAAGGTTTATTCAGCAATACAAAGAAATGGCAGCCAAATTACTGAGGATACAGGATGAAGATGGCTTGTGGAGGGTAAGCCTTGATGATCCTGCGTACCTTGATATGGGAGAATCCAGTGGCAGTGCCTTTTTTACATTTGCACTGGCCTGGGGCGTCAACAATGGAATGCTTGATCCGAAGCTCTACAAACCTGCCGTGTTGAAGGCATGGCAAGCACTGGTAGGAAATGTAAACGAACAGGGAAGGTTGGGTTATGTGCAGCAGGTAGCAGGCTCCCCCTACCCATTCTTTGATTACCAGTCCCACGTCTACGCCAGCGGCGCCTTCCTGCTTGCCGGCAGTGAGATCCTGAAATTGATTAAATAATCAAGCACAACTAATTATTCCATTCCTTTGCCTGGGATGGATAAGATTATTATTATATTAGCTTATTCATTTTAGAAATTTCTCCATATGCCGGATTTTACCAAGGCACAGGTTCTGGAACAAATCAATCAAACACCATTTTTTGTGTTCTTTAATAACGAGGACCTGGAAATTTGTCAGAAGATAATCAGTGCATGCTATGCCGGGGGGATACGGATACTCGAATTTACGAAGAGGCGAAAAAATGCAGTAGCTGTTTTTTCTGAGTTGCATCCCTGGATCCGGTCTGAATTCCCTGACCTGGTATTTGGTGCCGGTACTATTTATGATGCAGCCACTGCAAAAGTTTTCATCGATATGGGTGCAGATTTCATCGTATCCCCTGCCATGGATGATGCGGTAGGAAGCATCTGTCAGCATAACGAGATCCTTTGGATCCCGGGCTGCCTGTCTCCCACTGAAGTTTACCAAGCTGAAAAAAGGGGAGCAGTAATCATTAAAATATTCCCCATTGTGGCTTCCGGTGGACCGGATTATATAAACGCCATGCACGGGCCGAGTCCTCATACACGTTTCATGCCAACCGGTCAGCTAGAACCCACAGAAGAAAGCCTGAGGCCCTGGTTAGAGGCGGGAGCCTACTGTGTAGGTCTCGGGTCGGGACTGGTATCTCGTGAAATCGTCCAATCGGGAGATTTCAACAAACTGACTAAGCTTTGTGCCAACACACTTAAAATCATATACAAACACAGGAAAAACAATTACACATGACAGCTAAAGCGTTTAAAGAACAAAGCGAGAAGGTAGGAAAGTACAGGTGGACCATCTGTACCCTCGTATTCTTCGCAACCACTGTAAACTACCTTGACCGGCAGGTCATCGGTATCCTGAAACCTGTACTAGAAACCGATATTGGGATTGGAGAAGCAGAATACGGATACATCGTCTCTGCCTTCCAGTTTGCCTATGCCATCGGTATGCTGCTAGTTGGCAGGTTCATCGATAAGCTGGGCACCAAGCTGGGATATGCCTATGCATTTATCGGTTGGAGCCTGGCAGCCATTGGCCATGCTTTTGCCAGGGGACCTGTAGGATTTGGTGTTGCCAGGGCAGCCCTTGGTTTTACAGAGGCAGGAAACTTCCCTGCTGCTATTAAAACGGTGGCAGAATGGTTCCCTAAAAAAGAACGTGCCTTCGCCACCGGACTGTTTAATTCAGGCACCAATGTAGGTGCCATCCTGGCCCCTCTCCTGGTACCTTGGCTTTACATCACCTGGGGCTGGGAAATGGCCTTTATTGCTACTGGGGCCGTTGGATTTATCTGGCTGATCTTCTGGTTCATTTTCTACGAAGTGCCTGAGAAACAAAAACGGCTCAAGGAGCCCGAACTGAAATATATACAGAGCGACCAGGAAGAGTCAGCCAGTGAAAAGATACCCTGGACCACCCTTTTAAAATACCGTCAGACCTGGGCCTTCTTTGTTGGGAAATTCCTCACCGATCCCATCTGGTGGTTCTACCTCTTCTGGATCCCTGCCTGGCTGGCAGACGTAAGGGGATTGAACATCAAGGAATTTGGACTCCCGCTCGTAGTGATCTACTCTGCCACCACAGTTGGCAGTATCTTCGGTGGTTGGTTATCTTCTAAATTGATCAAAATTGGCTGGCCGGTATGGCGTGCAAGAACAGGCTCCATGCTCCTGTTTGCCCTATTAGTGATTCCCATTGTTTTTGCACAAGCAGAAGGAATTGGTTTCTGGGGAGCTATCACCCTGATCAGCATTGCAGCAGCCTCACACCAGGCATGGTCAGCGAATATATTCACTACTGTATCTGACATGTTCCCGAAAAAATTAGTAGCCTCCGTCACGGGGATTGGAGGATTTGCAGGATCAATCGGGGGCATGATGGTGGCAATTTTTGCTGGGAATATACTGGAATTCTGGGAAGGAAAAGGAAATATTGAGGTTGGATATGCGACCCTGTTTATAATTTCCGGTTCCGCTTATATTATAGCCTGGATCGCCTTTAACCTGATTGCTCCGAAAATGAAACGGGTGGATCTGTAGTTTACCTGTAAATTTTAGATTTTCAAAATTGTCCCGGGACTCACACAGTGATCCCGGGCTTTTTTTGCTGGTTGAGATGGATATTAACAATGGTTTCAAAACCAAATTGAAAAAAATCCGTTAAACTGGGATATCCATAAATGAACAGCCTTTGGCAGAGCAAACGGTAAAAAACAAAAAGCAGCTGTTTGATGAGAAACATCTGCTCTATACCTTGATTGACAGTATGCCGGACTTTATTTATATAAAGGACACGGATAGCAAATTTATTGTTGCCAATCAGAAAATCATGGATGTCCATGGCCTGAAATCAAGGGAGCAGTTAATTGGAAAATCTGACCATGATTTTTACCCCAGGGAGATGGCGGACAAGTATCGCTCGAATGAAAAGACCATCATCCGTACCGGGGCACCGTTGATCAACCATGAAGAAAAGAGCCTTGACGAGAAGGGAAACGAGATCTATCTGTCAACCACGAAGATCCCATTACTCGATGCGGAGGGAAAGATCTCAGGAATCGTTGGTATTGGAAGAGACATTACAGACAAGATAAAGGCCGAAAATATACTACTGGACCATTCAGACCAGCTTCAGCAGATTAATGTGCTCCTGGAAGAAAAGCAGGAGGAAATCCAACAGCAGAGCGAAGAATTATCTGCCCAGGCTGACAATTTGCGCATGGCAAACCAGGAATTGGAAAAGCTATCTGCAGCAGTAAGTGAGACTGACAATGTTGTCATAATCCTGGATGCAGAAGGGAATTTCGAATGGGCCAACAACAGTTTTACCAGGGTGTATGGATATACACTGGAACAGTTTATTGATGAGAGAGGGAAAAGTATACTTGATGGAAGTCATCACCCACACATTGAGGACATCCTTGCCAAATGCCGAGATTCATGTAAGACGATCAGGTACCAGACAGAGACAATGGATAAAGATGGCAATGTCATCTGGACCCAATCAACCCTTACACCTGTATTAAATCCTGATAAGCAGATCATCCGATTCGTTGCCGTCGACACTGATATCACAGCTGTAAAAAAGGCCCAGGATGTAGTGAATATCCAGAAAGCTGAGATAGAATTGAAGCGTGACCAACTGGAAAAAGCAAATATTACAAAGGATAAATTCTTCTCCATCATTGCTCATGACCTGAAGAATCCTTTCCATTCCATTATGGGATTCACAGACCTGTTGCTTAAAAACTATCATGATTTTGAGGATACCAAGAAGCAGGAATTCCTGGGACTGATCAATGAATCCTCACAATATGCAAATAACCTGCTCGATAATCTTCTGCACTGGTCCCGGACCCAGACAGAAAGTATTAAATACAGTCCCATAAAGTTTGACCTGCATTCCCTTGTCAACGAAATCCAGCATATGCTTCATGGAAATGTCGAAAAAAAACAACTTGCATTGTTAAATCTTGTACCTGAGGCATCCTATGTTTATGCTGACAAGAACATGATTGACACCGTCTTACGCAACCTGGTCAGCAATTCTATAAAATTCACACCCACTGAAGGAACCATTTCGATTGAAGCAGTCCCAGGAGAAGAATTGATCCAAATCATCGTGAAGGATACTGGTGTTGGTATCCCATTGGATAAACAGGGCAAATTGTTCAGCTTTGGAGAGTTCCATTCGACTTCCGGTACCGCAGGAGAACCGGGGACGGGCTTGGGACTGATCATCTGTTTCGAGTTTGTAAAAAAACATGGACAAAAGCTCAGCTTTTCTTCAGAATCAGGGAAAGGAACAAGCTTTACATTCGATCTGGTCAAACAGGAATCAGCCCTCAAGGTTTGATTCTGAAAACAAGCTTCTCTGACATCTCCTTCCAGTCCCCTCTTTGCAAAAATTCTTTTATTTCTTACTTTTATTCCCTCCCGGGAAAAGTCACAACATTTATTTATCGTGCTCAAATAGGAAAATATGCTATTACTAGGTTATGATATTGGAAGCTCCTCAGTGAAGGCCAGCATCATTGATGCAGAAACAACTTCGGTGATGGCATCAGCTTTCCAGCCGAAACAGGAAATGCTCATCAACGCCCCGAAGAACGGTTGGGCAGAACAGGACCCCGAGTCATGGTGGGAGAATCTGAAACTGGCTACCGGCGATGTCCTTGATCAATCCGGAATAGATTCGGACCAGATTGGAGCCATAGGCATATCTTATCAGATGCATGGCCTCGTGATCGTTGATAAAGACTACAATGTACTCAGGCCTTCCATTATCTGGTGCGACAGCAGGGCCGTCGAAATTGGTGACAAGGCCTTCGAGGAACTTGGGAACCAGCGTTGTCTGAGCACCCTGTTGAATTCACCAGGGAATTTTACCGCATCTAAACTCAGATGGGTCCGGGAGAATGAGCCTGGAATATATGAGAAGATCCACAAGATAATGCTCCCGGGAGATTATATTGCCTACCGTATGACAGGAATGGCCATGACCACCATTTCAGGTCTGTCAGAAGGCATATTCTGGAATTTCGAGGAAAGCAAACTCGGAGATTTTTTACTCGATCATTATGGGATCAGCGAGGAGCTCATCCCCGATATTGTACCAACATTTTCAGAACAGGGACGGCTTGGACCTGGTGTAGCAGTAGAATTGGGACTGAAACCGGGGACCCCGGTAACTTACAGGGCCGGAGATCAGCCGAACAATGCCTTTTCACTGAACGTATTGAATCCCGGAGAAATTGCTGCCACTGCAGGAACATCCGGGGTGGTTTACGGGGTCAGTGATGAAATAACATATGATCCCGAATCAAGGGTCAATACCTTCGCACATGTAAACCATGAAAAAAGCAGGCCAAGGCTGGGCGTACTGCTCTGCATTAACGGCACAGGCATTTTGTATAGCTGGCTCAAACGAAATCTTGGTGCAGGCGGGATTGATTACGACCAACTCAATAAAATGGCCGGGGATATTCCTGCCGGAGCAAAAGGTTTAACCATTCTGCCTTTCGGAAATGGGGCTGAACGCATATTGAATAATAAGGACCTGGGTTGTACCATCGCCAACCTGAATTTCAATATCCATTCAGATGCCCACATTATAAGGGCAGCCCAGGAAGGGATTGTATTTGCTTTCCATTATGGGATGGAGATAATGAAAAACACAGGTATCCAACCTTCGGTGATCCGCGCCGGTCATGCCAACATGTTCCTCAGTCCGGTATTCCGGGAATCACTGGCCGGATTGACGGGTGCAATCATTGAACTCTATGACACCGATGGAGCCCAGGGTGCTGCCATAGGTGCTGGTGTTGGCTGTGGGCACTACCCTGGTTTTAAAAGCGCATTCAGCAACCTGAAAAAGATCAAAGTGATAGAACCAGATCCAGATTTGCATGAACCTTATCAGGAAGCATATCAAAACTGGCAATCAGAATTGTTGAGAAGATTGGCATAGCCATAATTTTCGTCTGTACTATTTAATCATATCATTATATAATCATTTAACCATGGAGTATTTAACCGGAGACAAGGAATTCTTCCCAGGCATAGGGAAAATAAAATTTGAAGGAAAAGATTCAAAAAATCCGCTGGCTTTCAAATTCTACGATGAAAATCAGGAAGTGGCAGGTAAAAGTTTAAAAGATCATTTCCGCTTTGCTGTCGCTTACTGGCATACCCTGACAGGAACTGGTGGTGACCCTTTTGGTCCTGGAACAAAGGAGTTTCCCTGGGCACAACAGTCTGATCCCATCCGGAATGCCAAAGAGAAGATGGATGCTGCCTTTGAATTCATTTCAAAAATGGGCATACCATTCTACTGTTTCCACGATTATGACATTGTGAATGAAGCGAATTCCATTCCGGAATCTGAAAAACGTTTGTTTACCATGGTGGACTATGCCAAAGCCAAACAGGAAGCATCCGGGATAAAGCTTCTCTGGGGAACTGCCAACCTGTTTTCTCACAAAAGATATATGAATGGTGCCGCAACCAATCCGGATTTCTCTGTGATCCCATGGGCAGGCACCCAGGTTAAAAATGCCCTGGATGCAACCATCGAGCTTGGTGGATCCAACTATGTTTTCTGGGGAGGTAGGGAAGGCTATATGAGCCTACTGAATACAGACATGAAGCGCGAGCTGGACCATATGGCCCGATTCCTGACCATGGCAAGGGATTATGCCAGGAAACAGGGATTCAAGGGAACCTTCCTGGTGGAACCCAAGCCCATGGAGCCAACCAAGCACCAATATGATTTTGATGCTGCCACTGTAGTTGGCTTCCTGAATCAATATGACCTTGCAGGAGACTTCCAGTTGAATGTAGAGGTGAATCATGCAACCTTGGCCGGACATACCTTCCAGCACGATCTGCAGGTAGCTGCGGATGCCGGACTGCTCGGCAGCATTGACGCCAACCGGGGAGATTACCAGAACGGCTGGGATACAGACCAGTTCCCCATCAACCTTTACGAACTTGTAGAATCCATGCTGGTCATTCTCGATATGGGTGGATTCAAGACCGGTGGTGTAAATTTCGATGCCAAAACCCGTAGGAATTCAACAGATCTTGAGGACATTTTTATTGCCCATATTGCAGCCATGGACACATTCGCCCGTGCCCTGATCGTTGCCGATAAGGTTAGAACAAATTCGGATTTCCTGAATATGCGCAAAGAAAGATATGCCTCATTTGATAGTGGTGATGGAGCAAACTTTGAGGATGGCAAAATGACCCTCGAGGACTTGCGGGACCTGGCCCTAAAAATGGGTGAGCCAGCGCAAATCAGCGGCAAGCAGGAACTCTACGAATCCCTCATCAATCAGTACATTTAGGTTTCAACCTAATACAGTGTTGGAACCGGAACATCATACATGAGTTTCAGGCTGTCCAGGTCCTGTTTTAGAACCTGGATGACATCCTGATAGGCCGGATCATCATATACACTCTTCATCTCACCTGGATCTTTCTCCAGGTCATAGAGTTCCCATTCACCAACATTATAGAAATTCATGAGTTTATATTTCTGGGTGGCTATCCCCTCGTGTTTTCTCACAGAATGGGCACCAGGGAATTCGTAGTAATGATAATAGAGGCTATTTCGCCAGGTAGATGGTGTATTTCCCTTCAATAATGGTACAAGACTTTCTCCCTGCATTTCATCGGAGGCCTCAGATCCGGAAATTTCAAGAAAGGTCTGGGCAAAGTCAAGATTGGAAACAAGGTCATCATTCACCTGTCCCGCTCCTGTAACACCGGGCCAGCGAACGAGCAGCGGGGATTTTAGGGACTCTTCATACATAAAGCGCTTATCAAACCATCCATGTTCTCCAAGATAGAATCCCTGATCGGAATTATAGATTACAATTGTATTTTCAGCCAGGCCACTTTCTTCAAGGTAATCTAGTACACGGCCAACATTCTCATCTACGGACTGGATACAGGCCAGGTAATCCTTCATGTATCGCTGGTATTTCCAACTGACCAGCTCCTCACCTGATAGTCCGGCAGCAAGGTATTCTTCCCTGATCGGATCATATGTTTCAGACCATAGCTTGATCTGATCCTCATCCATCCGCCTGTAAAATCCCACCAACCATTGGTCATCCTCTTTTTCCCAAATTTTCAGGTCTCTGCCCATGCGCATGGTTTTGTCTATGGTCATGTCCTGTTCCCTGGCTGCAGTGCCCCTGCCCTCATAATCATCAAACAGGTTCTCCGGCTCCGGGAATGTAACATCATCAAACATGCCCAGTTGTTTGGGTCCGGGATCCCATGCACGGTGTGGGGCCTTATGCTGAAGCATCAGCATAAAGGGTTTGGATTTGTCCCTCTTTTCCTGCAACCATTCCAGGGCTTTGTCAGTAATCAATTCTGTAACATATCCCTTCACACGGATGGTTCCTCCTACAGTCCGGAAGTCCGGATTATAATATTGCCCCTGTCCCGGTAAAACCTGCCAGAAATCAAAACCCGTAGGTGTGGTTTTCAGGTGCCATTTGCCGACGATAGCTGTCTGGTATCCATTCGCCTGCAATATTTTCGGAAAGGTGACCTGGGTAGAGTCAAATCGTTCCCGGTTGGTAGGGACACTATTCAGATGGCTGTGTTTCCCAGTAAGGATGGTTGCCCTTGAAGGAGCACAGATGGAATTCGTCACATAACACCGGTCAAAACGCATTCCTTCAGTAGCAAGGCGATCGATATTGGGAGTGGGTGCGTACTTGCCTATCTCGAAATCATAAGCACTTACCGCCTGGTAGGCATGATCATCTGAAAAGATAAAAATGATATTAGGTTTCTCAGCAACCTGTTCTGTACAGGCAAAAAAACTGGTAATAATTGTCATTAGTAAAAGACCATTGACAATACTTTTCGTTCCACGGTTCATAGTTCAATGAGGTTTTGGATTATTAATTTTTAGTCCTGGGTCGAGGCTATTCTGATTGGTTATTTGATTCTGCATCCTTTCTTGTCTCCCTCTGCTCTGTGATTGCAGAACGGATAGGTGAAAAGATCCGTTCAATGAGTACCCTGTCATCCGTAATGATTTCTGCCCGTCCTAACATTTCCTGTTTAAAAGGAATTTCAAAATTATAATATGTAGTCAGTGTATCTGGCAGTTCAACCTCAACCTTATAGAGCTTGTCATTGGGGACCTGGCTGATGCTACGAATTATACCCTTTACCATCCCGTATTCGAGATGGGGGTAATCGGTGAACTGGATATTCACACGATGTCCGATCTCTACCTTGCCAGAACCTTCAATGGGCAGGTCGATCCTGCCAATGATCTCTCCTGGCTCAGAAGGGATTATGGTCATAACCTTGTCACCTTTCCGGACATTCTGGGTTTCACTCCAAAATCCAATAAAACTCACAGAACCGTCTATGGGGGCCTTGAGCAGGAAATTTTGTTCCCACTTAGCGATCTGAGCGATCATTTTGTCAAAAGCTTCCCTTACATCTATCTGCTTCTGCTCTTTTTCCTTCTGTGCCTTCAGCTCCAGATCCAAAACGTGTTCTTCAAATTTCTGGAGCTCTACCTCATTGGAGGACATATTACTTAGGAAATCTTGATATTTCAATTCCGCATTGAGTTTGATTTGTTCCGATTTATCAATATCAAGATCAGCAATATAACCGTCTTTATGCAACTTCAAGTCACGGTTGTATTGTCTTTCAGCCAGGACATATTGATCTTTAAGGATTCTGACCTGGTTCTTTAATCCGTCATTATAGATCTTAAATCTTCTTTTTCCCTCTTTCTTGGACTCAATGGTCTTGGCATGAGAATCAAGTTCCAGAAACTGAAAATAATCGTCATATACGTTGATGAATTCCGCATAGGTCGATTGAATATCCCCCAGTGAGTAAGTGTTGTGAAAGGGAATGCCTTCTTCCCTGTCCAGGTTGGCTATGATGGTGCCAATCTCTACGATATCAAACTTCAAACTAAAAACATCCCTATAATCTGCAGCGCTTTCAATTACTGCGAGGGCGTCATTAATATTTACAATCTGGCTGTCCTTAACAAAAAACCTTTCAATCTGGCCATCGATTTTTGCAATCAGTGTGGCAGGTGGATTCTCTGTTGTGACCTGGATTTCAGCTCGCTTGATGTCAGGATAGCTTATGAACATGCTGCCAACCAGAATGACCAGGATTGTTGCCAGGATGACCAAGGTCCCCCAGCGGACTATCCATGAGGGTATCTGTCCCAGGATATCCTGAACCTCCTCACTTCTGATCTCGATCTTTTGGTCTTTCTTTTCTTCCATGCTTATTAATCTGAACCGAGTTCAAGCTGATTTTTGACCAGTTCATAATAATTACCCTTTCTTGCTATCAACTCATCATGCTTCCCGACTTCGACAATCTTGCCCTTGTCGAGAACTACGATCTGGTCCGCATTTTTCACGGTACTCAGGCGATGAGCAACCACCACCGCAGTACGTCCCCTGAAAAAATCCTGCAGGTTATCAATTATCACCTTTTCATTTTCTGCATCCAGGGAGGAGGTCCCCTCATCGATGAACAGGAACTCAGGTTGTTTGTATATAGCTCGTGCGATCAATATGCGCTGCTTTTCTCCACCGCTGAGGGATTGCCCACCGGTCCCCACCTTGGTATTATAACCAACCGGCAGTGACTCAATATATTCCTTTATATTCGCCATTCTCACTGCTTCAAGCAGGCGGTCAGGATCCACAAATTCGTCTCCAAGTGATATATTCCGGGCGATGGTATCTGCAAAGATATATCCATCCTGCATGACCACGCCACATCTCCTTCTCCAGGCTTGCTGGCTCAGGGATTGAAGATTAGTATCCCCGACCCGGATCTCGCCCTCAACAGGTGGATAGAATGCCAACAGTAGCTTGACCAGCGTGGTTTTTCCGCTACCGCTCACGCCAACAATTGCAGTCACACTGTCTGAAAGGATCTTGAGATTTACACCATCCAGCACCCTCCTTG
>CAZXOJ010000003.1:0-37581 GCA_964642325.1 uncultured Bacteroides sp.
AAAATAAGCATGCTGGCAGATATGTATCCAGACGATATCATGCAGGATCCGTATGGAAAAGCTATCAATAAACTTGAATTAAGCGATTATACTAAGTATCTTATAGGCTGGATTGATGAACTTGATCCGGAACTTGAGACCTTAATGACAGATAAAATGCTTAATTTCTAGATGCAAACAATTTACCTGGATTATAATGCAACAACACCTCTCGACCCATCTGTTGTTGAGTCGATGAAACCTGCACTTTCTCATTTATTTGGAAATCCATCTTCTTCTCATTTACCCGGGATAGCAGCCAGGAAACTGGTGGAAAAAGCAAGGGTGCAGGTTGCCGGATTGCTCAATTGCCAGGCGGAAGAGATCATTTTTACCAGTGGCGGAACGGAATCGAATAACCATGCTATCAAAGGCATTGCCTTTGCCAGGGCCGGTGATGGCAAGCATATTATTACTTCAACCATTGAACATCCTGCCACCCTCGAAGTTTGTAAATACCTGCAGGAAAAGGGTTACCATATCTCATATGTTAATGTTGACGCAGGCGGTATCATCAAGATAGATGAGCTCGAATCCGCCATCCGTAAAGATACCATACTGATCACAGTAATGCATGCCAACAACGAGATCGGAGCTATCCAGCCGATAACTGAGATCAGCCAGCTGGCCAGGAAACACAAAATTGCATTCCATACTGATGCAGCCCAGAGTGCCGGAAAAATCCCTGTCGATGTCCAGGAACTTGGAGTAGACCTCCTCTCACTTGCCGGACATAAAATCTATGGTCCCAAAGGAATTGGCGCATTGTATATCAGAAGCGGGCTGACCATTGAAAAACTTATCCACGGGGCAGATCACGAACAGAATCGAAGGGCGGGAACCGAAAATGTACCACAGATCGTCGGACTTGGCGAAGCATGTGCAATTGCTAAAAGGGATCTTGAGATTAACCGGAAGGCCATGCAATTAACCAGAGATGCCCTTTTTGATTCCATCCGTCAATCCATTCCGGAAGTACAATGGAACGGTGATCCTGAGAACTGTCTTCCAAATACCCTCAGCCTCAGTTTCCCCGGCGTAGATGCACAATTGATCCTCTCTGGCATGGAGAATGTTGCCGCATCAGCCGGCGCAGCCTGTCATGCTGAACATACTGACATCTCCCATGTGTTGGATGCCATTGGATTATCGGCAGAACAATCCATAGGTACCCTAAGATTTTCCACCGGCAAAAATACCACGAGGGAAGAGATCATCTCTGCATCCAGGATGATCATTGATACTGCAACACCATTGTTGAGCAGTTCCGGGTCCATATCCACAAAAAACAAGGATGCCACTCATATAAAATTGACCCAATTTACCCATGGATTGGGTTGCGCTTGCAAAATGAGGCCACAGGACCTGGAAAAGATTCTCCAGAGGATTCCCCTTTCTGATCACCCGGATATCCTTGTAGATGCCAGGAACTCAGATGACGCCACGGTATGGAAAATAGATAAGGACACAGCCTGGGTCCAGAGTGTAGATTTTTTCACACCTGTCGTGGATGATCCTTTCACATTTGGTGCCATAGCTGCAGCAAATGCCCTGAGTGATATATATGCCATGGGAGCCACTCCCCTCTTCGGGCTTAATATAGTGGCCTTTCCTGTCAAAAGGATGGCCCTCTCAGTACTCGAAGACATCCTCCAGGGTGCATTATCCATTGCAGAAAAGGCAGGTATACATATACTTGGGGGACATACCATCGAGGATAATGAACTTAAATTTGGTATGGTGGCAAACGGGAAATGCCATCCCGAAAAGATCCTGAAGAATTCCTCCACAGTGCCGGGTGATACACTCATCCTGACCAAACCCATCGGAACAGGCATAATGACAACCGCATTAAAAAGAGGAATACTGGCAGATGATCATTACCATGCGCTTGTGAAAGTGATGACCGGACTCAACAATGTCCTGTCAAATATCCAATTACCATACAAGGTAAATGCCTGTACCGACATTACGGGATTTGGACTCCTGGGCCACCTGCTCGAAATGGTCAGGGCCAGTAAAACAAGCGCTGAACTAATGGCAGACAAGGTTCCTTTGATCAATGGCGTCAGGGAATACTACCAGGCTGGAACTGTACCCGGCGGCACCTTGCAAAACCTGGCTTATGCAGAGCCACATCTCCAGTGGAAGGATGGCACAACGGAGAGTACAAAAGCCATCCTGGCTGATGCACAGACAAGTGGTGGATTACTGATATCCACTCCTCAGGATACTGCCGATAAACTGCTGGAAGAGATCAGGAAGGGCGGAGCCACAGAGGCGACCGTTATCGGCCATGTAATCCCAGCATCAGACTTTTCAATAATAATCACTTAAAAACGTGATTCCTGACTATTTTTTTAGTCTACTAGCCTGACTTATTCAAGCTTTGCGTCAACATATTTAAATCGTTGTGTATCAATTCATTATAGAAACTTACGAACAGCATTTCATTTTGTTTTCTAAAAAAAAGTGTTAAATTTACTAAACCAATACCACTAACATTTCGTAGGAGTATTCAAAAACTACCTCACTATGTCAAAAAAGTTATTTTCGCTTATGCCTATTAAGTTGACTGCTATATTGATAATTGCAGTTTTAATGGCAGGATGTGGATCTGAAAAAAAGAAATCCGGCTCCGATGGGCTTTCACTCAGTGATTCCGAAATGGATGCCGGAATACTGGAAGATGTAAACAGTGCAAAGCAGATTTTTTACTCCCTCCCCTCTCCTCTCGAAACTGCTATGTTGATAAGGAATGCCGGTGCATCCTATAACGAAGATCTGTTGAACTCCGTTGATAATACATCTGAATATACCACCAATAAAAGCATGGCCCTGAATCTTGGTATTTATACTACTGATTTGAGTTTTGCCAGCCTGTTTGATCAGACACAAACCTCTATACGGTATATGAATGCTGCCAAACGGATGGCAGATGGACTGGGGATCCTTGATGCCATTGACAACAATACCATTGACATGCTTGAGGAGAACATCAACAACAGGGAAAGGATCATGGACATAATATCGGAGACTTTTATGAATTCCAGTTCCTTCCTTCAAGAAAATGAAAGGCCGGCGCTTGCCACTATTGTTCTGGTTGGCGGATGGGTGGAAGGACTGTATATTGCTTCCAATCTTGTGGGTGACGCAAGCATCGAAGGTAATAAACTGGTTGAAAGGATAGTTGACCAGAAGCTATCATTCGATATTGTTATACAGCTGCTGGAAGACAACAAGGATAATATTGATGTTGCAGAAATATTAAATGACATAGGTGACCTCAAAGTAACGTTTGATAAGATCATCATTACTACTACCAGTATACAGGCAGTCCCTGATGAAGAATCAAACGTCACCATCCTGAAGTCTGAATCCACTATTGAAATCACACCCGAAGTATTCCAGGAACTGCTGGAAAAGGTAAAAATGTTAAGATCTAACTTTATCTCTTAAAAAAATACTGCTCTATGAAAAAGATTTTTCATTTCACTGTTGCAATTGCATTATTGACTTTACTACCACTGTCTGTAAATGCACAGTGTAAAGGATTCGCAAAAAAAATCTGTAAAGTTGAGCTTTCACCATATATCCATGATGGAAATTATCATGCAGCCATCCTGACCGTTGGAGAAGAGGCCGAATTATACAAAACCTTTTACTCGGAGACGGATTACAGGATTGCGGTCTGTGGTTCAGTAAGTTTGCCTGACATTGAATTCAGGGTCATTGATTCAGACCGGAATGTGCTATACTCAAACAAGGATAATGAATATGCCATGACCTGGGATTTCCGGCTGGAGGCTAGTCAGCAATTAAAGATCTTTGTCAAAGTACCAAATGCTGAAGGATTGCCTGAAGAAATTCAGCCTGGCTGTGTGGCCATAATGTTCGGCTTCCTCGATAAAAATTAGATCAAATAATAGCACGATATCAAGGCCGTCTCAGTTCAAAACTGGGACGGCTTTTTTTGTAATCAACCTATTTTACAATTGGCAGAAATAGCTGGCTCAAAGGCCAATGAACTACGAAATAAAGCCAGCGGATTGGGGGATTCAATATGCTCATGATTCCAAGCATTATCGCCCAATCCATAGCGTTGATGTCACGGGTTTCAGCTGCATATGACACCTGGTATATACCTGGCCATTTTCCCGCAGGTATGATACCTTAGATATGTTCGAGACAGTCCCGGTATGCGGATCCCATTCCTCCAGTTTCAGCCTCCCTCTCAGCAAAACATCTGTTTCAATTACATCGTCGCTTGAATTAGCAAAGAAGTATAAGTCTTTACCATCCCGTACTTTATGTATGTATGAGAACAGTCCCAGATCGCTCTTGACTTCAGGTATGGGATTAAAACTCACATCAGCAGCTGCTGTAAACTCGTTTATGATTTTTGACATATATTCGGCTGTCGGGGCAGTAATAAATAGTGCTTTTCCTCCCGTGTCGTTAGTTTGTACATGAGGATTGGTTTCAACTTCGGCTCCGAAAAGCTCAGTTATCAGTTGTTTCACCTGCTGATCCTGGCCTAATTCTGCCGAAAAGGAAGGGAGCAAAGTTGTTGCAATTACCTTACCTCCATGATCATAATAATCCTTGATCTTTCGAAGTGCATCTGCAGAGATAACCCTTCCTCCAGGAATTATTATCAGTTTATAATCCTGGTGGTTCTCGATATTGCTAAGATGTAATATATCGTTCTGTATCTCATACTTGTCGCTTTTTAAAAATTCAGGATGCACAAAAGTAAAATCCCTTCTTATCTCATTGGTAAGCATTTCGCTTATTTTCAGGTAATCTGCTTCGGGATAGGCCCATGTTCCTGCCCGTTTATTGTCCGGGGAATCAAAACAAAAGCCGTCCTGCAGGCTGGCAATGGGGTAAATGACTGCAATATCTGCTACCCTGCGTCCACCCTGCAAGAGGTAGCAGGTTCTCCCAACATAGTCGCTGTAGGCAGGCAAACCTGCTGCCAGTTTTTCACTGAAAGGCGAGATCAAAGGAGGGATGTGTACATGTTCAGGATCATACCACATACCATGGGGGATGACGAGGTTAACACCTCGGGCCAGGATCTCCATTAAACCGCGATATAACATTAAAGAATCAACAATGTCTTCTTTCAGGGCGCCATAAATTTCGGTGGAAGTGATCGGCCGGTCATAATATTCAGAAGCGGAACTGATCAGTTTAAATCCGTCCCTTCCACGTCCATATTGGATGATCAGATCTGTCAATGGTATATCTGTGTACCTGTAATACTTAAATATATCCCCATGCATATCCACTGGTTGAATTCCATAGTTACCGGGAGGGTGCCCGGTATTTTTCAATCCGTATTTCCGGGTCCATTTCGTTACCATTTTCGGGTAACCTTCGGCCAATAATTCAGACCGTGTGTCGAATAGTGCCACACGGGCAGTTGCTGTTTCCGGACCAATATCATACCACAGGGCAGGATAGTAGATATCAGGTTTGAAGCCGTTTATCTCAATGAATTTTTCATTGAATGAATTCGTCCAGGTCCGCTCTGTCCTCAAAAACCCGACATCATCAAAAAATGTTAATTGAATGGTATTTCGGAAATAAGATTCAAAGCGATTGGCATACTCATCGTATGTTAAATTAATGAAACGGGCAACTGCAGCTGTGTCCAGGTAATCAACCGGAAAATGGCTTTTATAGTAAGGAGCCTTATCGCAGGTAAAGAACATGATCTTCCAATTGCCTTGCGGAACTCTCCAGGTCAGTATATCTGCATCGATGAAAGGGCTAAGGTCAACACGCTCCAGTGTTTCCGTATTCATGGCCACAGCGGCCATTAATTTACCATATGGGACAACTGTCCTCCACAGGGAGGGCCCCTTTCGAGTTATTTCATGTTTGTTGACAATCTTCCGGATATCATCCGGGAATTTCTTTTCAAGCTGTCCTCCTGCAGTTCCGCTCGGGAAGCCGGTATCATCATAGAGGATTACCTCCATATCAAGCTCCCTGGCAGTTTCAAGCAGGTAAAGGTATTGTTGAAAATACTCCTCACTCAGAAAATCAGGTTTGGTACTTCCCACTGGCAATACCGCCACGCCGCTGAAATTGGCTTTGAATTTTGCATCTTCCATCTGCTGCCGGATTCCTTCTTTTGTCATTTCCCCATTGATGTGCCAGAACGGCATGGGGTAAAATTGTTTTGGTGGATTCCTGAATTGGGATTTATCTATTTCATCTTCGCTCTGTGCCAACACCGATGTGGAGGCAATGCAAAAAATCAGGCAAATATTTAAGAGTTGTAGGTTCATGGATTTTCAATTGATTGAGAATGAATCTATTTGACATAATTGCTTCCCCTTTCCTTTAAACACAAAACAAAGACTTTCTTTGTCTTCAAGTTCAGAAAGATTGCAAACAATATTCTCAAAAACACCGGTTGTCATCGGAGAAATCTTGCACTTCCCGAGCAGGGGACCTTCGGGAGAATCCTGATGAACTTCCAGGATTGTCTTCTTTTTTGCCGTCATAGTGATATCGATATAACTTTTACCCCTCAGTCCCTGAATATTTGGATAGACTAGAAAATCACCACCTTCGATATCATCCAGGACAAATCCTCCTTCGGGCAGTTCCTTTTTTGAGATACCAACAGACCTGAAGTAGTCTTCTGCCTCTATCACCCCAATGGCGGCATCGTATTGCCCTACACCAATCCCATCAACCCTGACCGGTGCAATATCCCCATTTGCTTTATAATGGACATAACTGATAAAGGTATCGCGGAACCGCCGATTTCCTGTTTGGCTTATATCACAGTATGCAAAGTACCACTGGTTATTCCATTCAAAGAATGACCCATGCCTGCCCTGGAGAGGACCATGAGGCCATGTGGGTGCATCATAACCGGGCGCAAAACTGTGTTCGTCCATAAGGGTTCCTACATAATCATATGGCCCATACAGATCTTCTGAAGTTGCGTAAAAGGCACCCCATGAGAGATAATATTTCCCCTGGTATTTATGCAGAAAAGGTTTGTCATCCGTTGAATCTGCCCCATAAGGTCCCACCGGGTTGTTTATTTGGACCTCCCGGGGTTCCTCGGCCAGGCTGATCATATCCTCATTTAGCCGGGCCATATAAAAGTCCCATACCCCGAACAGTATATAATGCTCTCCGTCATCATCCTGAAAAACAGCCATATCATATTCATGGGTCGGAGTGAGTTCTGAAGGAAGAAGTGGTTTACCAAGAGGATCTTTCCATGGGCCCGCTGGCGTATCTCCAACAACTACACCGGCCTGCTCATTATGTTCAGAAAAATACCAATAGTATTTTCCATTACGGTTGGCTGCATCCGTGGCCCAACATTGATCGAATGGTTTTCCAATGTAGGTATCTTCTGGTTTAAGGACAGATTCCAGGTTCCAATTCACCAGATCCTCTGAAGACCAGATCCACCAATCATCCATGGCAAAGCCAGTACTCTTAATCGAACGGTCATGGGTTGCATATAAATAAGCTTTACCATTATAAATATGAATATGAGGGTCATTAACCCCTCTGTTCGGGACAATTGGATTTTGTGCCTGCAATGCTGTTTGTGAAATAATAATACAGATGAGTACAAGTTGAATTCTTAGCTTCAATTGACATCTCATTAAAAAGAATTTATCCGAACTTCTACCAGGTTAGTACCTGGGCGCAACCTGATAGAACCAAATCCTGGATCTGATTGCTTGCCATTAACGGTTACCACAGATTCACCCTGGTCATCCAGGATCATCTCACCTGCCATGTTTGCCGGCAGTTCAATCGAATACTTTTTGAACCTTTCGGAAACGCGTTGATAATTGCAGGTAATTGATCCGCGTATGGTTGGATAGGTAATAGTACTATGCTTCAGATCAGCCAGTTGGGGTTGAATGCTTACCACACCAAAACCAGCTGTTTTTGGCTGTATTCCCCACAGGTGCCGCGGAATAATATTGGCTGGTGCTGCCCCCCAGGCATGATTCCAGTCCTGGTTCGGTTTGTATTTCAGATCCCAGGCCTCCCATGTAATGGTTGTCCCGGATTCAATCATATGCCACCAGCTCCTTTCATTCAATGCGGTCATTAAATCGAGGGCGTATGCTGCTTCCCCGGCCTTATATAGCCCTTCCAGCAAATACTGTGAACCATATACACTGCAGGCCATGCCACGTGATTTAATAAATTCCACCACAGAATCTTTATACTTATCAGGGACAATGCCAAAATTAAGCGCCATCATATTAGCATGCAATGAGGAATGCGTTGCTCCTTCTCCATCTATGTAGATGCCTTTCTTCGGGTCAAACAGTTTCTCATTAATCGTTTTCTTCACCTTGGCAGCCATGAACTCGAAATGGTTCCTGTCAGCTGGTTTATCCAGTAAGCCGGCAATTTCAGCCAAAAGAACCATATTTAAATAGAAGAAGCTGTTTACCACAGTATTTACTGGCAACATTTGATGACCGTCACGTTCACCTTCAGTGGTGGCCAGTTTCCAGCCGGTATCTTTTTGTGCCGGAGGCCAGTCTACAATATCCCTGAGCCTGGCAGTAGTATCCTTAAAACCAAGATTTTGCATAAACTGACCATTTGCTTCTCCAGTATGTGTACTGATCAGGCCATCTTCACGCGCCAGACCCATCAATGATTTTTGCTTGAGTAAGTCGTAGTAAGCTTCCATCAATTCAGTATCGCCAGTGTAATTATAATCCTCCATGACCAACATGGAGGTATGCAATAGCCACTCTGTCGGCCAGGTTGGATGATCCATGAAATGTTCAATGGTTTGCTTCGCCATGGAATATTCACTGTCAGTACAGAAATGTCCAAGCTGATTTATGTATGCATCACCTTCATAAGGAATTCGTTCACGGTCACCATCTATGTAGAATCCAGTAAAGGAAGTGGCCTTCATGCTGTATTTACAGATGTCCCAGATCTGGTTCAATACTGTATCTGAAGATGAAAATTGGCTCTGTCCGTAGTCAAAGTATTGAAAATAGGCCTTCTGCCTGACATCATCAGCTGTGAGTTCACCGTCAGCCTGTTCGATCTCACAGTACCTGAAGGGCGTAATTACTTCAAAAGAATCAGGCAGAAGGACTGCCTTTTGATTGGTATTCCGCTGATCGGGAGGAAGATCTATCAGGTAATGGCTCTTTTCGGGATGGACCGGCATTTTTATTTCCTGGGAACGGATTGAACCACCTGGCTCCATGTCTATCTTTCCTTCCAGAAGTTTTTCGCCTAATCGTATGAGAAGTGTATCAGTCTGCCTTGTTTGATAGGTAAGTTCGAGGGTTCCGAAAGCATCCTTGCCAAAATCGATAAAATAACTACCGGGAGCAAGCTTTGTAAAATTTCGGGGAGAAATCATTTCGGTCTGGAAAAAATTCTGGGTGGAAATTGTCTCCTGAAACAGCGCAGTCCTATACGCCTGGGGATCGGAATACTCTGTCAGCCGGTTGTCCTGGTCCCATATCCTTACTTTCCAAAAATATTTAGTATTGGGTTGAAGTGGCGGCCCTCCATGCTCGACGTTGATGGACTGATCACTTCTCACCTGTTTGCTGTCCCAAACATCTCCAATATTTTTCTCCAGGAGTTCTTGAGTTGTAGCAACCAGTACCTGATAGGCTTTTTGAAATACAGCTTCATCAGGAACAACCCAGCTATATTCAGGCAAAGGGTCTTGAATGGGTGTCTGATGCGGGTCTCTGAGATATTCAACACGCATTCCTGTTGGACCACCCCCACCAGGGTAACCGAATGTCTCAGCTAATTCATTGCACTTTTGACGCAAAGAGGAAAGCACATTTTTGAAATCATCCTTTCCTGCAAGGTTGTTTATTTCTCTGGGATCTTTGTCAAGATTGTAGAGTTCTTCTACGGAACGGTCATTTACATATCGGAAATATTTCCAATTCGGAGTCCGGACTCCTTCACTGGGAGGTATATTCTCAAACTCCCATAAATGCTCAATTAGAACCGTGTCACGGGCTATGGATTTTGATTTTCCGGACACAAGCGGATAGAGGCTCTTTCCATGCCACGTTGCAGGTTGCTCCAGGCCGGCAATATCCAATATGGTAGCCGGCACATCGATATTCAGGGCCATTTCATCAATATCTTTATGCCCCTTTGACCGGGGATCATAGATGATCAATGGTACCCGGATGGAATTATCGTGCATCAACCATTTTCCTGCCAATTGCCTTTCGCCCAAATAATATCCGTTATCACCCATCAAAATGATCACAGTATTTTTGTCGAGACCTTTCTCTTTTAACTTCTTCCTGATTTTGGCAATTTCAAGATCAATCCCACCTATCATACGGTAATAACCTTTCACGCTGTGCTGGTATTTTTCAGGTGTATCATATCTCCAATGCCATCGGGTACGGTTGAAACCTTCGCGAACGGGCTGCGGTAGCTGCTGAAAATATTTATCCTCGGCCAAATCTGGACCGGGCATTATCATGTCCTGGTACAGGGGATCAGTTTCTTTCTGCCAGAAATATTGTTCTTCCGCCCCGTCATGAGCATGTGGCGCACTAAAGCTGAGAGACAGGCAAAATGCTCTGTCAGCCGGGGACTCTTCAATAAAATCAATTGCTTTCTGGCCGGTATAGCGTGTTAAGTGGACGGTATCTTTGCCCAGCGTTTTATAATAGTACCCCCTGTAGTCAGTAAATCTATTATTTCGGTCATAATCTTCGATGACATCAAACATCCCTTCCTTTTTTGGATAATTAACCCCGAATTTCCCGAAAAAGGCTGTGCTGTACCCAGCATCTTTTAAAAGTTGGGGATAGGAATACAACATAAACCTGTCGCTGATAGCTCCGGTTTGAAAAGTATACCGGTGGCGGCGTTCATGGACACCGGTAAATAGGCTGGCCCGGCTGGCAGAACAGATCGGTGTAGTTACGATGGCATGACTGAACCAGGTACCTTCCTTGGCCAGCTGGTCCATTTGGGGTGTCTGGATAATTTGGTTTCCGGCATGGCCCAGGGCATCCCAGCGCTGGTCATCGGTCAGGATAAAAATAATATTGGGGGGGGCATCCGGGGGACTGCCAAATACCCTTAACGGGAGCATCAAGATAAGGATTAAGCTGCTTGTTAATATTTTTTTCAGGCCTGGGATATTCATAGCTATATTACTTTAATTTTGGTTTTAAGTATTTACCGGTGTAAGATGTCGGGTGCTTGCCCAGGTCTTCCGGTGTGCCCTCAAAAAGGACCTCTCCTCCATCCTCTCCTCCTTCTGGACCCAGATCGATGATCCAGTCTGCAGATTTGATCACCTCTAGATTATGTTCGATGATGATCAGGCTATGGCCTTTTCCGATCAATTCATTGAAGGCATCAAGCAATTTCTTGATATCATGGAAATGGAGTCCTGTTGTTGGTTCATCGAAAAGAAAAAGCAGGTTCCTTCCGGCGCTTTCCCGCGACAGAAAAGAGGCAAGTTTAACACGCTGGCTCTCACCGCCACTCAGGGTGCTGGAAGATTGTCCTAATTTTACATAACCAAGGCCGACATCAGCCAGTGGCCTTAGTTTATCAATGATCCTTTTTTCAGCGTTACCATCAGCCTCTGAAAAGAATTCGATTGCCTCATTTACAGTGCATTCCAGCAGGTCATAAATATTCTTTCCACGATACCTGACATCCAGTACCTCATCCTTGAAACGCTGTCCATGGCAACTGTCGCAGACCAGGTGCACATCGGCCATAAATTGCATCTCCACCTTGATGATCCCTTCTCCCTGGCATTCCTCGCAGCGGCCACCGTCAATGTTAAATGAAAAATGGGAAGCTTTGAATCCCTGTACAACAGACGCCTGTTGATCAGCATACAACTTCCTGATCTCGTCAAATGCCTTCAGGTAAGTAACCGGATTGGAACGTGATGACTTTCCAATGGGATGCTGGTCAACCATCTCTATGCCATCCAGCATTTGAATATCCCCCCTGACCAGGTCATGATCCCCTGGCTTATCGCCATGACCCTGAAAATTCTTTATGAGTGCCGGGTAGAGTATACTGGTGACAAGGGATGACTTACCTGATCCACTAACCCCGGTGACAACTGTCATTACATTTAGCGGGAACTTAACATCGATGTTCTTCAGGTTATTCTCCCTGGCTCCAAGTAACTCGATAAAATTATGCCACTTCCTCCGCTTATCGGAAATCCTTATCATTTCCTGTCCGGTCAGGTACCTTGCGGTCATGCCAGTACCATCATCATCCAACTTGGCCGGGTCTCCCTGGAACACAACCTCTCCTCCAAGCCTCCCTGCCATGGGTCCCATGTCAATGATTTGCTCAGATGCCCTGATGATATCTTCATCATGTTCAACAACGATCACGGTATTCCCCAGTTTTTCAAGATTCTTCAGCACCCCAATAAGCAGGTTTGTATCCCTGGGATGCAAGCCTATGCTGGGCTCGTCCAGGATATACATAGAACCCACCAGGCTGCTGCCAAGTGAAGTGGCAAGGTTGATCCTCTGGGATTCGCCGCCTGACAGGGTGGAAGAGAGCCGGTTCATGGTAAGGTATCCCAGTCCGACCTGCACGAGGTATCCAAGCCGGTTATGGATCTCTTTGAGTATTCTTCCAGCTATTTCTCTTTCATGTTTGGAAAGCCGTATATTTTCAAAGAATTCATACAGGTCATTCACCGGCATAATTACAAGCTCCTGGATAGGGCGTTTATTGACTTTAACAAACGAAGCTTCCTCTTTCAGCCGGGTACCCTGGCATGTGGGACAGGTGGTCTTTCCCCGGTACCGGGAAAGCATGACACGGTACTGAATTTTATATTTCTTCTTCTCAAGATAGTCGAAAAATTTATTCAATCCCTTGAAATACCTATTACCGGTCCACAGCAAGCCTTTTTGTTCTGCAGTTAGCTGATAATAAGGCTTGTGCACGGGGAAATCAAAGTTAGCAGCCTGCAAGATAAGTTTTTCCTTCCATCTGCTCATTTTTTCTCCCTTCCAGCATACGATGGCATCTTCATAGATGGATAGGCTCTTATTGGGAATAACCAGGTCTTCATCAATCCCGATAATTTTGCCATAGCCTTCACAGTTGGGACATGCACCAAGTGGATTATTAAAACTGAACATATGGACATCCGGTTCATCAAATGTCATCCCATCTATCTCAAAGGAATCCGAGAATATACATGCCTTGTTTTCCTTGTTAATTTGTAAATGACATTTACCCTTTCCAAGGCTGAAGGCAGTCTGAATGGAATCTGCGTACCTGGCGAGTGAATCATCATCCAGCTGGACCTTAACCCTGTCGATCACTGCCGGGACCTGGCTTCCGGGTAGAGGGAGATCATTCCCCTTCAGCACATCTTCAATCCTGTTGAATCCCGAATTCAGCTGCAACCTGGTAATTCCCTGTTTTAGCAATAATTCCATCTGTTCCCTCACATCTCTCTCGGTGACAAAATGAAAAGGGGAAAGTATGATTACCTCTGAACCTTGTCCAAGGTCAACCATGAAATTCACTACATCTGTCACAGCATGTTTTTTCACCCTACGCCCACTTACTGGTGAATAGGTCTTCCCGATCCGGGCATATAATAGTTTCAGATAATCATAAATCTCGGTTGAAGTACCAACAGTTGATCTGGGATTCCGTGTATTTACTCTCTGTTCTATGGCAATGGCAGGTGGGATGCCATTGATCATATCCACATCAGGCTTATCAATCCTTCCCAGGAATTGCCTTGCATAGGAAGAAAGGCTTTCAACATAACGCCGCTGGCCTTCGGCATAAAGCGTATCAAATGCAAGGGAAGATTTTCCTGAGCCTGATAATCCAGTGATCACAATGAATTTATTGCGTGGGATCTTCAGATCAATATTTTTCAGGTTGTGAACCCTGGCTCCTTTTATCTCAATAAACCTTTCAGCCGATTTGACAGTTTTTGGCATGAAAATTGCTATAATTTAACAACTTGTTTAACATCTTTTAACTGTTTTCAAAAGTAATATTTTTTGTATTATAGATAATTTTGTTTTACTTGCACACTCAAATTCATTGTCAACAGCCAACCTAAAAACGGAGGACCGCCTATAGCTCTAGATCTACCCTGATTGAATCAAAATAGGAGGTAGCATTGAAATTACAACAACATTCAGATCAAGATCTGGTTAAACGGTTTATCCAAGGTGATCAAACCAGCATTGAGGTCCTGATTAACAGGCACAAGAACAAAGTTTTTACATACATCATTCTCATTGTCAAAAATCAGTCACTGGCTGAGGACATTTTCCAGGATACCTTTATTAAGGTCATTAAGTCCTTACAGGAGGGAAAATACAAAGACAATGGGAAATTTGTATCCTGGGTTATCAGAATTGCCCATAATCTGACCATTGATCATTTCAGAAAGGAAAAACAGATCAATACCTATTCCAACGAGGATTATGAGGCGGACATCTTTAACTCGAGAAAACTTTCCGAGAATACGATCGAAGATATCATGGTTGAAAGCCAGATCATCAAAGAGGTCAGGCTGCTCATCGATGAACTTCCTGAGGACCAGAAGCAAGTAATCCTATTAAGGCATTATGGAGGACTGAGTTTCAAGGAGATAGCCGATCAAACAGATGTTAGTATCAACACGGCACTTGGCCGGATGAGATATGCATTGATCAACCTGAGAAAGCTGATTGAACAGAAAAATCTCAGTTTGACAAAAATTTAATATCTAACATCCATACTATTTTTCCTTTTTCGCCGTTTGGTATGTATAATTACAATTTAAACTGCCTATGGTGAATGTCTCTACCCTTGTCTACGTACTGGAGAATCTGGAGAGTAAGGAAGGAGCGTTAACTAATTTTGAGGAATTACTTGGAGAGGAAGAAGAATATTTGAAGAAGCTATTTAGCAAACTTGATGAGTCAGATTTGCAGGTAAATCCAGGATTAGTGAAACGCATCCTGAAAACAGCCAGTACTACTTAGAAAT
The DNA here is from genome assembly GCA_964642325.1 of uncultured Bacteroides sp. Taxonomy (GTDB): domain Bacteria; phylum Bacteroidota; class Bacteroidia; order Bacteroidales; family SM23-62; genus SM23-62. The sequence continues at coordinate 15,079 of CAZXOJ010000003.1, forward strand.
TCTGAACTGTATTGAAAGAAAGCCGCCCAACTCAAACTGAGGCGGCTTTCTTTTTGTAAATTGTATTAATCGCTGCTGCATATTCCGCTAGGTGAAACAAGCTAGGCAGCTTATTAAAAACCATTTACAAAAAGAAAAACACCTGAGGTTCTCACAGAATGATAACAAACCCACATCTCTTATTTTAATATCCTTAAAATATCAGTCTTCGGGTTTGTTTTGATACAGGAGGCTGATGGCGTGGCATGCGATTATCCCCGCTGTTTCTGTTCGGTAAACTGCCTCACCCAGATTAATTTCCCGGTAAGTCTTCTGCCTGGCTTCTTCTATCTCTCCAGGGGTAAAATCACCTTCCGGTCCGATCATTATTTTCCATATTTGACCTATAACAGGCTCTGAATCTATGTGTTGGCCGGGAGTAGTATAACAATGCGCCATCAGTTGGATATCAGCCGTGGCCGTTTCAAGGAAATTGCCCAGGGGAATTTCTCTGTTTAGCCTGGGCAATAAGGCGCGGCCGCTTTGTTTCATTGCGGCGATCAGTATCTTTTGCGACCTCTCATGCCTGATGCGGTTTCGTTCAGATCGCTCACAAATAATCGGCGAGATCTCATCCACGCCTATCTCGGTTGCTTTTTCAAGAAACCATTCAAAACGCTCAGTGCTTTTTGGAGGAGCTATAGCAATATGTAAATAATAATGCCTCTTTAAATAATCGCTGGTAACACTTTTAATAGTGACCTGGCAGGCCTTTGGGTCAGGAACCGCTATTAACCCTTTGTAGTAATTTCCCTTACCATCGACAATTTCCAGGGGATCTCCTCCGGACATGCGCAGTACTTTGACGATATGCCGGGATTCCTCCTCACTGAGTACGGCCTGTTTATGATCTATCTGACGGGTATAAAAGACAGGCATGGGATAATTTTATTTATTCGATCGGTGGTTCATCATCCTCCTGCACCCTACGAAGGAACATGGCTTTCTTTCTCGGATCTGAGAGTACATACAAATACGCCACCTCATCCCGCGCTGTTTTCATCTTCCGCTGGCTGGTTTTCTCCTCCTCTATGGCAAGGTTGAATTCCCTGTTGCTTGATAACACACTCATGACCCCCCTGGTATAACCGAAATAATACCAGTTACTTCGGTCAAGTCCAAGGTATATATCCACCAGGTCCCCGTTCCGCCGTTTAGTAAGCTCTATATACCCATCCAACTGCTTGTTGATCTGATTCCCGTTTATGCTACCCAGAGAGATTTTACCTTCTGACCTGTAGGACCTGGAAGCCTGGTTCCAGACCAGTTTCACATTGGTGATAAAGAGGGTATGATTCAGTTCAGGGACTGATGACTGGTATTTTCCGTAAAGTCCCAGTTCAGTCTGATATTTCTCCGCCCTATCCCTGCCAATCAAATCCTGGAGATTTTTTACATACAGCGGGGCCGCCAGATTAACAGCTTCAAGGCGAGGTGTAACGTTGATTTCAGATGCCATGATCTCGAATGCATCTTCTGACATGAAATAATCCAGGGAAAGGGTTACATCTAACTCTGTTTCTTTTGTATTCAAATTATGCATGACATTTCCAACCGAAGATATCCTAACCTGTCCAGGCCTCATACCCGTACTGATCTTACCTTCCCCGTTAACCACGCAATCATTTCTGGATAATCTCAATATGTTACCTGGGGGCCGGTCCGGATAACGGAGTTTTTCCCTGCTGGAAATACGGTATTCATCGCTTGGCCTGTCATAGTAGAGTATCCCGCTTGATGTAAAAACGTACTGGTCACGTGGTAGTCTCTTCCTGCTGAGAAAAGCCGGGTAAATAGACACTGAATCTCCCGCTATAAACAGGCCAGCATAAGTATAATTCATGTCTATATCAAATGGTTGCTCCGGGACTGGAATATACACGAAGGCAGGATCAATCTCTGACCTGAATTTCAGGTAGGTATCCTCATTGATATCGCAGTCGTGGATTAAACCGGCTCCGCCATTAAAGGTCAGGAAAGTTTCCCGAGCATACACTTCCACATTGCCCTGGAAGGAAAAATACGGACTCAACATAAAATACTGATCCTTACCTATGATTCCTACTGCCATAGTATTAATGGAATCATCCACACTGATCTCATGAAAGAAAATGGACTGAGGTTCTCCTGTTTCATTCACATAATCATGATAACCTGTACCAGTATAGTTGTACTGCCCATGCACCTGTACGGTGGCATTGTAAAAGCGGTGTTCTTTCATTTCACGGTTAGCAACGATACTTGCTTCTATCAGTTCTTCCATCACCCCTTCAGGATCAATGACCACCTGTCCGTCGCCTGGATAGATGTAGGCATCTGCCACCCGGAGGAAGGTAACATTGGATCCCCTCAGGATGTTTCTGCTGTAATCATATGTGGCCCTGTTTGAAACGAAGCTCAGGGAATCCTGTTCACGATCGATGGATATATACCTGGGACCTACCATGATCTCTTCCCCGTATGCGTCTGTTTCAATATCAGCAATGGTATCTGTCACTGAGGCAGAACCCATTTCAAGTTCAGTACGTTCCATATCCCACCTGAATAGATCCAGCCTGCTTACATATTTATTTTCCGGGAACTCAACCAGTGAGAAATCCTCATTGGTCCTGAACAGGCCGGAGAGGTTTTCGAAATCCACATGAGCATTGACATTATCCGTTATCAGGGTATAACCGTCAGTATTTACTGATTTTAACCTGAATTCTGCCGTGTCAGCATTGAAAACATTGGCGGTGTAAGAGAAATTTTCGGAGTTCAGAACGGAATTGGTGAGTTCCATCCTGCCACTTCCCGATAAACCGGTAGAGGTTAGTGCAAGGGTACCACTGAAGGTGGTTGAATCGTTCAGAATGACAAAGGGATTGGCTCCTTCCTCAATAAGCATGGTATCGCGGTAAGGATACCAGACCAAATCATTCAAGGAGGAAGTTACCTGTGGATATTCTACACCTGTAAGCTGTTGCAGGATCTCAAATTCTGATGTATTTGTGAACATGGAATCCGGGTGAAATACAATATCATCAGCTTTTCCATTTGATGTCAGGTAGGAAAACCGCCCCGCCCCCCGTAGTCCGGCGTTACTCAAGGTGATAGAATCGTTATAATGTCCTAACCCACCATATAATCCCAATCCGGCTGAGTCAGTCATGTATTTGAATCCCAAGGAGTTATCTTCCTGGATACGAAGTGTCTCCTCAATGGCTGGGAATACATTTGCCGATCGCAGGATCCCGTTCAGGTTCAGGCTGATCTGCGAGAAATTATCCAGGCTGTCAATGGCAAAAGGATATACTTCAAAGTAAAAATTCTCCCTTTCATAAACACCATTTTGTATTGCCAAATCATCATAATATATGAAGGAGTTCTTGGTACTGCTGAAGACAGGATAACTGGGAATCTTCTTGCGTCCTGACTTATTATCAGGATTATCAATCAGCAGTTCACCTGTCATATCCTCAAGCATACTGGCAATATCGAGCACAGATGTTTGTCCATATTGATCTAGATTCTCCGCTTTCACTTTCATACTCAGGGAATCGATATTAGTAAGCCTGATCTTAAACGTATCGTAGTTGAAATAGAAATTCCTGCCATAAAAGGTGAAAAGTCCCGCATCAATCACCCCATCAAAAGTAAAATCGCGGTTACTTCTCACGGTTATTTTCTGATTGGCTGGAAATATACTTACCGCTTGTGCATTACTCAACTGGATTTGCTTCACCCCATTGATATGAAGGTCATAATTTCTCAGATCCAGACTGGCATTTTCGAGTGGCGCTTGAGTCTCTGAAATAAAATTGATCACATCATAATCAATATAATCGACGCTGGCATAGATCCAGTCATAGGATTTTTGCCGCATAGTAACCCTGTCCCCCTCCAGGTCATAGGTTATAAAACCCATCTCCGCCAGCTGTTTTAACATCTGTTGAGCATGTGCGGGCCGCATGCGTGCAAACCTGGCAAACTCTGTTCCATAAAACGAGATGTCAAAGACCTGTTCAGAATAGCGCCTCAGCAGAACCAGTGGATTCTCCTTATCTATGCCCTGCAAGCGAAAATAGGTATATGCATCATACAGGTTTTCGGATTGAAAATTGGCAAGTCCAGATGCTCCTCCTTCACTCATCTTCAACTGTATCAAATTATCATCCAGCTGCCAGGAAAGTTGCTCGAAATTCATTTCAACACGGTGAAATGAGTTGTAATAGGGTGAGAATGATTGAAAATTTTTTGTCCTACCGGATGAGAACCGGTTCTCATCAACAATGTAATTTATTCCAATACTTGGATGATATATGGAATCATCATCCACATATAGAGAGATCTCTGCCTCACTCGAGGAGATTTTTTCCGGATCAAAAACGAAGACGTCAGAATGAGCAACGATTACCAGGGTATCATTTCTGAAATAGTTCAATTTAGCTCTTTTATCTCCTATTCCAGCACCAATCATCTTGGAACCAAACATACTGATCCCTCCAGAATAATCAATACCTTCATAAATATCATCGAGTCGAAAACTGGCCTGGTATGATTCAAACCTGGGATAGTTGGCAGTGGCTTGTGAAATGATCCTTTCCACTTTATCATCAAGGCTGCCCAGGATTTCGAAATCAAAAAATTGTTTATGGTAAAAAGCTACTGAATCTGCATGAAATTCATAAAACCGAAAATTGATTGTGTATTCATCCAGCCTCACGTATACCTGGTCCGGGGCATAACCCGCCCGCTCCCAGGTGATTCTACCACCATCACCACGCCAGGAATGGCTGAGAGGATTATAAATCCCCCTGGTCCCGTATAGCATGATACTGTCTCTTACGGCATGACAGCTAAGATCTGTCTGTCCTACAACTACCCGGACAGAATCATCAAAAAGAAGCTGGAAATCAGCGTTGGAGGATGTCCATCTGGCACTTCCTGACTCGTATAAAATGCCGGAATTCAACAATTTCAAAGAGAATAAAAGATAATCATTAATCACAGCCAGTGAATAATCACTGCTTGTGGTAAAGTGGTGCATGGAACTCAGCCAGTTCAAGTAGTTTTCAGCTGGCCCCAGGTACGAGGTGAAAGCATTGATAACCTGTATGTAAGTAATGAAATGGGGCCGTGGTCTGGCGTTCTTATCCAGCATATTATTGGAAAGCGCAATCAGCTTTGCTTTAGTTGTATCAAGCATCATCCCGGCATTCCAGTTTTCAATGAATGTCTGAATGATCAGGGGTTGGGCTTCCTCATCACTTGTACCCATAAATGTTACCAGCTCTCCGGGATAATTCTCAAGCTCTGTTGAAAATCTGCGGAATACGGCCTGCCCGAATAGACCGGAGCCAATCAGGATAAGGATTAAGGAAATCAGGATCCGCTGCTTCATCACTGAAAAAATATAAACTTGCCTGAAATTAAACAGCTTTTCTATAAACTGCAACCGTCCAATTGTTCATAACCTGTTTAACCACAAAATCCAAACCATTTCTTCCGGCGGTGTGATTTATCCCCTGAAGGTCATCTGAATAAAAACCGCTCAGCATCAGAATGCCGCCGGACCGGAGCCGGCCGGGGAATTGATCCATCAACCCGAGCAGCGAATTCAGGTTGATATTAGCCAGCATAACATCAAAAGTATGATTGCTAATAAAAGATAGTTCCTCCAGATGCGCCTCGATGTTAAGGCAGGCATTCAAGGCTATGTTTTCAAGCGCATTACGATATGCCCAGGGATCAGTATCAAGGGCAAATATGGTTTTTGCACCCATCTTCTCGGCCAGTATTGCCAGGATCCCCGTTCCACATCCAAGGTCAAGGACAGATTTCCCTTGCAGGTCCATTGTGAGCATCATCTGCAACATCCCGCGGGTCGTTTCATGATGGGCTGTCCCAAACGACATTTTCGGGAAAATTACAATATCGTATTCCACCCCCACAGGTGAAGGATGAAAAGGGGCCCTGACAAAACAATTTGAACTTACCTGTACGGGTTGGTATTCACTTTCCCATATTTCATTCCAGTTCTGATCAGGAAGCATCCTGGCCTCCAAGGATTCAATCTTTTCATGCAATCCATACCTCTCAATGAATGCCTTAAAGTCCACTTCATTATAGGATGGCGCAATGATGTATGCCAATATTCTTCCCTCCTCCTCCCTGAATCCTTCGAAACCATATTGGGAAAACAATGCCAGAATAAGTTCATGTTCCGGCACTGACTGCCGGGTAAAGGTGATGTCAAGTTCTAAATATTCAGCCAAGGGTATTAGAAGGATTGGACAATGGCGATAAAATCTTTTGCATTCAATGAAGCCCCACCAATCAGTCCCCCATCCACATCCGGATTCGAAAATAACACACTTGCATTGGAAGGTTTACAACTTCCTCCATACAGAATGGTCAGGTCTTCTGCAATAGCATCCCCGAACTTATCCCTGACCAGTTGGCGGATATAAGCATGCATCTCCTGTGCCTGCTCTGGTGTGGCTACAACCCCGGTACCAATGGCCCAGACAGGTTCATAGGCAATGATGATCTTTCCCATATCACTTGCATCCAGGTCAAAAAGGGCAATTTCTATTTGTGCTTTAATTACCTCAAACATTTTACCAGATTCCCGTTCTTCGAGTACCTCTCCGCAGCAAAATATCGGAATGAGACCATTTTCCAGGGTCATTTTTACTTTTTTATTCAGTAAGGCATTATCCTCACCGAAAATAGTCCTCCGTTCAGAGTGGCCTATGATCACATATTCTGCACCGGCAGACCTGACCATCCCGGCCGATACTTCACCTGTAAAAGCACCATTAGCCTCAGCAGCACAATCCTGGGCGCTCAGCCCAACAACGTTTAAAACCCTGGAAACGGCTGAAAGATGTATAAAAGGAGGTGCCACGATAACACCTACATCCCCCTTGACCTGCTTTTTCATTTCATTTACACTTTTTGCCAGGTCAATACCCTCCTGGAGTGTCTTATTCATTTTCCAGTTTCCGGCTACAATTTGTTTTCTCATAATTGAATAATAGTTATGGTTATAAAAAAAATCTTAAGCATATTGAATCCTGGGGTCAAGGTATGCATATATCAGGTCCACCAGGATATTAATGACCACAAAAATAACAGATATCAGGATGACTGATCCTAGAACCAGTGGAAAATCATAATTATTTAAAGCATTTACGATAACATACCCGAGTCCCTTCCATCCAAAAATATACTCCACAAAGATCACACCGGCCATCAGAGAGGCAAACCAGCCACTGACAGCTGTGACCAGGGGATTCATTGAATTCTTGAGGGCATGCCGAAAAATGATCCTGGAAAATGACAAACCTTTTGCCCTGGCTGTACGAATATAATCCTGGCTCAATACATCCAGCATGGAATTCCTGGATAGCTGGACAACCACGGACAGGGGCCTGATTCCCAGGGTAATTGCCGGCAGCAATAGATTTTTAAGCTGCAGGTGGACGCCCTCTCCATAGGCATCCACTTCCATGATGTTCCCAGTCAGGTTTAATCCGGTAAAATCCTGAAGTTTATAGGCAAATAACCAACCAATAAGGATGGCTGCAAAAAAGGAAGGGAGGGACATACCAAAGGAAGAAATAACCAGGATGGAACGGTCATAGATCCCATCTTTCCGGATGGCTGCAAAGATACCGGCAGCTGTTCCAATAATGAAGGCAAAAAACATGGAGCAGGCAGCCAGCAGGAAAGTATTTGGCAGGGCAGTTCCCAGTATCTGTCCCACCTTCTCCCTGCTCTGAAAGGACCGCCCAAGATAGGGAGCCTTCAACACAAGTGCCCTTGTTTCTGAGAACCTGACCAGTACCCGGCCGTTTCCATATTCCAAAGGATCGAGATATAAATAACTTTCCTGATTCACAGGATCATGCAATGACAGGAAGGAAAGATCATTCAGGTAGTGCAGGTATTGCTGGTGCATCGGCCGGTTCAGTCCCAATTCCTCCCGTATCCTCTCCAGCGTTGCCTGGTCCGCTCTCTGCCCTACCATCATCCTGGCCGGATCCCCAGGAAGGACATGGAACAGTAGGAACACCACCGTGATTACACCCCAGGCTACCAGGATTCCATATAATAACTTTTTTAGCAAGTAAACTGCCACCAGCCTGCTATTTATCTCTGTCCCATTGCGGTAAAAACAGATGCACACCTGCGGCGATCAGCAGGAACAGGACGATAAAGAATCCAAGTATCCGGTTCTCCGATGCCTTCCTGTTGTTTGACATCAGGGATGGCAAAATATCCTCAAACTCTTCAAGATCTGGAAAATCTCTGTATGCCCATTTAGCCAGGATGGTCCCCTCTTTTATCAGAAGGAGTCCTGGATTTGACCTTACTATGGTCTTCAGGGTGATCTCATCAGTGGTATGGAAACCAAAAGCAGGATCCAGGGTTTGCCTTATTTCCTCAATTTCCTGCTCTCCGGATGCTGTGGTACAATAGAATGAATGTCCTGCCTGTCCACACCAAGCTGCCAATCTGGAAGCATAGTTCAAGGCCTCCGTATCAGCGTCTTCAAGATGTGCCGCCACCAGTAAAAAACTATATCCTTCATCCGAAAGCAACGCGCTGGTTATATCAGTATCTGTCTCATCAACAATGGTAAAATCATGAATGGGGGGCTCATATCCTTTTTTGACCAGGATATGTTTTGAATCCACGTAGGTCCAGGTAGTATCCTCCCATGGAAAATTGTCTTCGGTAAATTCTTCAACGGTCCCTTCTTTCTCGTAATAAAGAAACGATTTGATTTCATCCTGAGGGGCTCCTTCAGGCATACTCATTTTCTCTGGAATATATGTCCCAACGCTGTAAGGCCGGAAATCAAGCATAGGCAAATGACGGTAGGCATGGAACTCAATGCCCAGGAAAACAAGGGTGAATACCATAAGTGCCAGCCATGAGAAAGGGGGAGTAAAGACATCTTTCCTGGAAGCCCTGAACCAAAAAATATGCAGCACGAATGGTATGAGGATAAGATTTTTGAAAAAGGTTTGCCAGTTGGTCAAGATGATAGCATCTCCAAAGCACCCGCAGTCCGAGACCGGGTTTGTGAGGGCAAGGATGAAGGTGATGATGGTAAAAAATGATATAAAAACCAGCACAGCCCAGACACCTATGCGGTATCTGAAACGGAACAGCAGGGAAACCCCTATGCTAAATTCCGCAGCAGCAAGGATGATGGCCAATACCAGTGCGAATGGTTCAAGGAATCCAATATTGAAAGCATTGAAATAATCAGTGAACTTATAGGTCGATCCCAGCGGATCCACTCCTTTGACAAATCCACTGAAAATGAATACAATACCGAGGATCAACCTTGAAATAAATGATATAATATTTTCTGTTTTCATAGGAGCTGATTATCATGCACCAGCTGGAAACAACAAGTGCTGAATGGAAATAAATATTTCGTCCGGGGGAAGCATCTCTCCCTTTCTGTCACTGCAATTAATAATCTGGAGGGTCGGTTCTGAAACAGCCAGATCAAGGTATACCTGCCGGACTTTTTGCTGAAAATCAAGGTCCTGTTCATGAATATCCTTTTTCCCGTTCAGGTAGTCACGGTCCTCCCCACTGCGTTCCCCTTGCAGCTTCTGTCTTGTGAACTGGAAGGGTACATCAAGGAAAATATTCACGTCAGGCCGAGGGATTTTATGATACCCGTATTCAAATTTCAAAATCCAGTCCCTGAGTGCTTCCCGTTCATGGGAGCTTTCCAGTTTGGCACACTGGAAGGCAATGTTTGAAACCACATAACGATCTGCTACCACGGTAATCCCCTCTGCCAGCCAGGTGGCTATCATTTCTCCTGCATCATGGCGGTTACCTGCATAGATGAGTGCTACCAGGTATGGGTGTACGGATTCCAGGGGGCCCAGATCGCCGCGGAGAAACCTGGCGACCAACTCACCATAATACCCTTCGTCAGTCCTCGGAAAATGAAGGTACTGGTGTTTGATCCCTTCATGTTTAAGGTAGGCGAGCAAGCGTTCAATCTGCGTGGATTTCCCTGATCCGTCTAGTCCCTCAATAACCATAAATTGATACCTGCCCTGCTTCATTGAATTCAAGAAATACGGGAGTTTTTATTACTTTTGCCCAGCAAAACACCCTCCTGTAAATGAGTCCTAAAGATACATTTTTTTCCCATAAGCAGTCCCTGAATATTGGGGGAGGGATCCTTGATTTCAAGCAGCCCCGGATCATGGGAATCATGAACATCACTCCTGATTCTTTTTACCAGGGAAGCCGCCTGATGGATCCTGATGAGATCCTTAAAAGAGCTAATGAGATGATCTCGGAAGGTGCTGACATACTTGATATTGGAGCTTATTCCTCAAGACCGGGATCGGGCGGGATTCCTATGGAAGAAGAGAAACAACGGCTGGTGATGGCCCTGGATGTCATTCGCCAATCTTATACTGACATGCTCATATCTGTTGATACTTTCCGCCCGGAAATCGCCAGCATGGCTGTGAATGATTTTAATGTCAATATGATCAATGATATATCGGGCGGAGACATGGATACGGGTATGTACGACACTGTGGCTGGTCTCCAGGTACCATATGTCATGATGCACATGAAAGGAAAGCCGTCGGATATGCAGGAACATGCCGATTATGAGGATGTGGTAAAGGAGATCATTCTTGGTTTCTCAGAGAAACTGGGGCAACTCAATAAACTAGGTGTAAACGATATTATAATTGATCCCGGCTTTGGTTTCGCCAAGACGATTGAGCATAATTTCCAGATCCTGAAGCAACTGGAAGCATTTCACCTGTTTAACCAGCCCCTGATGGTTGGGGTATCGCGAAAATCCATGATTTACCAGGTACTTGGCAACCATCCTTCAGAAGCCCTTAACGGCAGCACAGTGCTGCACACCATAGCCCTTATGAAAGGTGCCAATATCCTGAGGGTACATGATGTAAAAGAAGCCCGTGAAACGATCAAATTGTTCGGAAAAACATTTATTCAATAATCTCGTAATAACTTACGGCTCACAGATTTTATTAATTTTGTCATGCATTTCAAAATCTGACCCATGCTACCAACATTTATAACCATACGGGTTCTTGATATTATCGATGTGCTGCTGGTAGCCTATCTGATGTACCAGGTATACATGCTCATCAGGGGTACGGTGGCCATGAATATTTTCATCGGTATCCTGTCTTTTTACCTGCTATGGATCATCGTGAGGGCCCTGAAAATGCAATTGTTAGGATCTATTCTCGGACAAATCATCGGGGTAGGTGTTATCGCCATGATCATCGTTTTCCAGCAGGAGATTAGACGATTCCTGATATACATTGGGAATCAGTATTTCAGCCGCAACCGGCTATCTCTGGAAAAGGTCATACCCATCAATATCACGCCCCAGCCGAAAGTAAAGATCAAATCCATTATCAAGGCAGTGATCAATATGGCCAAATCAAAAACCGGGGCCTTGGTGGTGATCGCACGGAAATCGGAACTTACAGTCTATGCTGAAACAGGTGACTCGCTTAATGCAGAAACCTCAAGCCGACTGATCGAAAGCATATTCAACAAGGAAAGTCCCCTGCATGATGGGGCCTTGATCATTAACGGTGACAGGATAGTGGCAGCAAGGTGTGTTTTGCCTGTTTCAGAAAACCTGAACCTGCCGCCAAACTATGGACTGAGGCACAGGGCAGCTCTTGGTTTATCAGAAAATGCAGATGCACTCACCATCATCGTATCAGAACAGACTGGGAAGGTATCCATCGCCGAATCAGGCAAACTTCTTACAGATGTTGGAGCCAAGGAATTGATGTCCAAACTCGATCTTGATTTTGCCTAGGTCTTTCTAAGCCTGACCCTTGATTCTTCTCCCCTGATGATCCTTTGAATATTTTTCTTGTGGGTAATGATGACCAGTATGGTGATCAGGCCTGAAAATATCAGCAATGGAAGTTGAACTGGAAAGGACATGATAAAACCCATCAGTGGGAGGGAAATCGCAGCCAGGACAGATCCCAGCGATACCATACGAAATAAACCCAAAGCAAGAATAAAAACCACCAGGCTTCCCATCGCAGCCATTGGAATTAGTCCCACGACAACCCCCAGCAGGGTAGCTACTGCTTTACCGCCCCTGAAGCCCGCAAACAATGGATATATATGGCCCAGTGCAGCAGATGAACCACAAAGTATGCGAAGCCATAGAAACCATTCCGGATCAGCGATGAGGGATGGAAAAAAGTAAGGTAAAAAGGTAGCTGCGAAGCCTTTGGCTATATCCAGTAATAGGACTGGAATGCCGGCCTTCCATCCCAGTACCCTCCAGGTATTGGTGGCCCCGGCATTACCGCTTCCAAACTCCCTTACATCCTTATTGTAAAAAACTTTACCTATCCAGACAGAAAAAGGCAGTGAACCTAACAGGTAGGCCACTGCCATTAAGATTACTCCTGAAAATATTACCTCTTTAACAGGTAACATAGGATATTATAGTTGCGGTCCGGCCGCAATCAGTTTCTTAGTATCTTCCGTGTCGGCAAAATGTTCAAAATTGGCAATAAACTTCTTGGCCAGTTCAATAGCCGTTGCATCCCATTCTTCAGGGTTGGACCAGTTATCCCTTGGATTCAGTAGGGAAGAGTCCATGCAAGGGACTATCTTTGGTATTTGCAGGTTGAAAATAGGGAGTGTATCATACACCACATCCTCCAGGCTGCCATCCAGGATACAATCTATTATACCCCTGGTAGAAGGCAGATCAATGCGGTGACCGCCCTTGTTATAGCCGCCGCCTACCCATCCGGTATTGACCAGCCAGGCATTGGCACCTTGTTCCTTCATCTTGCGGGTAAGTTCATTGGCATAGATAATCGGATCAAGCAGCAGGAAAGCGGCTCCAAAACAGGCTGAGAATGAAGGCATGGGTTCTGTGATCCCACGTTCTGTGCCGGCTACTTTTGCAGTGTATCCGCTGATAAAATGGTACTTGGTCTGGTCTTCTGTTAACCTTGAAACAGGGGGCAGGATACCAAAAGCATCTGCCGTCAGGAAAATCACATTCTTGGCGTGGCCAGCCGTGGAAGGAGGTCCGACAATATTTTTTATATGATAAATAGGATAGGAAACCCGGGTGTTGGCCGTTTTTGAATCATCTTCCCAGTCAACATCTCCATTGTGCCAGTCCACCGCCACATTCTCCAGCAGGGCATCCCGCTTGATAGCGTTATATATATCAGGTTCTTTTTCCGGATCCAGGTCTATAGTCTTGGCATAACAGCCTCCTTCAAAATTGAAGATGCCGTCATCGTCCCAGCCATGCTCATCATCTCCGATCAGATGCCGTTTCGGATCGGCTGACAAGGTTGTTTTCCCGGTGCCTGAAAGTCCGAAAAACAAAGTGGATACTCCGTCATCTCCGACATTTGCCGCCGCATGCATGGCAGCAATACCTTTTAGCGGAAGGTAATAATTCATCACTGAGAAAATCCCCTTTTTCATTTCTCCACCGTACCAGGAGCCTCCGATACATGCCTTCTTTTCCTTAAGGTTAAACACGGCATAAACCTCAGAGTTCATATCATGTTTTTCCCAGTTCGGGTTGGCTGTCTTGGAAGCATTCAATACCACAAAATCAGGTTCAAAATCCTTGAGCTCTTCTTCTGTGGGACGGATGAACATATTCTTGACAAAATGTGCCTGCCAGGCCACCTCCATGATGAACCTGACCTTCATGCGGGTATCCTCATTGGCCCCTACAAAACCGTCCTGCACATATAGTTTCTTACCTGTTAATTGCTTGGTAGAATTTTGATAAAGCTCATTCCAGACTTCCTCAGAAAGGGGTTTATTGTCGGAAGATTTCCGCTGCGGGTTTTTCCACCATATATTTTTTTCGTTCTCTGATTCCTTAATGATGTATTTATCATGGGGTGAACGGCCAGTAAAAATCCCGGTGTCTACGGCTACTGCACCTGTACTTGTTAGATGGCCTCTTTCAAAGCCTTCCAGAGATGCATCGGTTTCATGCTTGAAGAGTTCTTCATAGGAAAGGTTATGGTAAATCTCCTGTACATCGGATATTCCGTATTGTGAGAGGTCCAATTGGCTGGTTCCTTCTGTCATGGTTTTTCTCTTTTTTTAAGGTTTATTCTGTATTTTCGGCAAATATACAAAAATATGTTGTTGAACATATAAAGAAATAAAAAAAGAGGCTCCAAAATCTGGAGCCTCTTCCTTTTTGGTTTTATCCTGTTCCCTTTAGTCCTGCTTTATGGCGGCTTGAGCAGCAGCAACCCTGGCAATGGGTACCCTGTAAGGTGAACAACTTACATAGTTCATGCCGACGCTGTGACAAAACTCGACTGAACTGGGCTCACCACCGTGCTCGCCACAAATCCCGACCTTTAAATTAGGATTGGTAGAACGACCTTTTTCAGTTCCCATTTGCACAAGTTGACCAATTCCCTCCTGGTCCAGTACCTGGAAAGGATCATGCTTGAGGATTCCGGCATCAACATAGATGGGCAGGAATTTGCCGGAATCATCCCTGGAATAACCGAAGCCCATCTGGGTCAGGTCATTGGTACCGAATGAGAAAAACTCGGCATGTTCTGCGATCTTGTCGGCAGTCAAAGCCGCACGTGGAATCTCAATCATGGTTCCGACAAGGTATTCAATTTTGTCACCACGCTCTTCAAAGACCTTATCTGCGGTTGAGCGGATGATATCTTCCTGCATCTTGAATTCCTGTACTGTCCCGATAAGCGGGACCATGATCTCCGGGATGGCTTTGATACCCTTTGCCTTCAGGTTTAATGCGGCTTCAATGATGGCGCGTGCCTGCATCTCTGAAATTTCAGGATAGGTGTTACCCAAACGGCAGCCTCTGTGTCCCAGCATAGGATTGAATTCATGGAGGTCTTCCACCTTGCTTTTGATCTCCTCAACTGTGATGCCCATTTCCCTGGCCATTTCCTGCTGGTTCTCGGTTTCATGTGGAACAAACTCATGGAGTGGCGGATCGAGCAGCCTTACGGTGACGGGAAGGTCATGCATGGCTTCAAAAATGCCTTCGAAGTCAGCACGCTGGATGGGCAGTAATTTATCAAGTGCCTTGCGGCGACCTGCTTCATCGTCAGCCAGGATCATTTCACGCATGGCTGTGATCCTGTCTCCTTCAAAGAACATATGTTCGGTACGGCAAAGACCTATCCCCTGGGCACCGAAGTTGCGGGCTACATATGAATCTTTAGGACTGTCGGCATTGGTCCGTACATTCATCTTAGTGTGTTTTTGAGCTAGGTCCATCAGTTTCCCGAAATCGCCACTCAATTCAGGATCCTTGGTGGCTATCTGTCCCTCGTATACTTCACCGGTAGAACCGTTCAGAGAGATCCACTCCCCTTCTTTAAAAACCTGACCATCAACAGTCATTGTCCGTTCCCTATAATTGATCTTCAGTCCACCTGCACCGGATACACAGCATTTTCCCATACCACGGGCTACCACTGCAGCGTGAGATGTCATCCCGCCTCGGGCGGTCAGTATCCCCTTGGCAACATTCATACCACGAAGGTCTTCAGGTGATGTTTCAACCCTGACAAGTACTACCTGCTTACCTGCCTCAACCCATTCTTCTGCCTCATCGGCAAAAAACACCATTTGTCCGGATGCAGCTCCAGGAGATGCGGGAAGGCCTTTGGCAAGAACCCTGGCTTTTTTGATGGCATCACCATCAAAAACGGGGTGTAGCAATTCATCCAGTTTGTTTGGTTCAACCCTCAGCAAGGCTGCCTTTTCATCAAGCATGCCCTCTTCCAACAGATCCATGGCAATAGTGACCATGGATGCACCTGTCCGTTTCCCGTTCCTTGTCTGGAGCAACCAGAGTTTATTTTCCTGGATTGTGAATTCCAGGTCCTGCATATCTTTATAATGCCTTTCCAGTTTATTCTGGGTGTCAAAAAGTTCCTTGTAGATCTCAGGCATTTGCTCTTCCAGTGAAGGAAAATCAGCTGCGCGATCTGTTTCGCTCACCTGGGCCAGTTCTGCCCATCTTTTGGAGCCTTCCAGGGTGATCTGCCGGGGGGTCCTGATCCCTGCGACCACATCTTCTCCCTGTGCATTGATAAGGTATTCTCCATTAAAAATATTTTCTCCTGTACCGGCATCCCTTGTGAAGGCCACTCCTGTACCAGAAGTATCACCCATGTTACCAAAAACCATGGCCTGGACATTAACGGCAGTTCCCCATTCTTCAGGGATATTATTCAGCTTCCGGTAGTAATCCGCACGGTCGTTGTTCCAGCTGTCGAAAACCGCTGCCACGGAGCCCCAGAGTTGCTCCCATGCATCTGTCGGAAAATCCTGTCCGGTTTTTTCTTTGACGGCGGATTTAAACCTTTTGACCAAGTCTTTCAGGTCATCTGTATTCAGGTCGGTATCATCTTCTACTCCTTTTTCTTCCTTGATAACGTCAATGATCTCTTCAAAAGGATCTTGGTCTTCTTTGGATTCGGGCTTCATCCCCATCACCACATCACCATACATCTGGATAAACCGGCGATAAGAATCCCAGGCAAACCTGGCATTACCGGTCTTTACTGCCAGTCCCTCTACAACCTCATCATTCAAACCAAGGTTCAGTATGGTATCCATCATTCCCGGCATGGAGGCACGAGCACCGGAACGTACAGACATCAGGCAGGGATTTTCCTTGTCCCCAAATTTTGAATTCATCAGTTTTTCAACGTTGGCGATCCCATCTGCAACTTCATCCTTAAGGAGTCCGATGACGGCATCTTTACCCAACTCGTTATACTCTGTGCAGACTTCAGTAGTAATGGTAAAACCGGGAGGAACCGGAACCCCGATCAGGTTCATTTCAGCCAGGTTGGCACCCTTGCCGCCCAGCAGGTTTTTCATATCAGCTTTTCCTTCTGCTTCTTTGTTCCCGAATTTGTAAATTCTTTTGACTTTTGACATTTTAATGTATTTATAATTCAACCAATTAGTACCCTAAATTTTTGAAAGTACAAATGTATTTAAAATATGCTTAAATCAAATCTAAATAAGTGACAAATAATGAGTGCTAATCAGTGTTTGCTCCGGGGGTGGAAACGGATGATGGCATCTCTCAGAAATTCACGGTCAAGATGGGTATATATTTCAGTGGTCAGGATGGATTCGTGTCCCAGCATTTCCTGTACAGCCCTAAGGTCTGCCCCCCTGTCAATCAGCTCTGTGGCAAAGGAGTGCCGGAATGTATGGGGACTGATATTTTTCTTTATGCCGGCGGCAGAGACCAGGTCTTTGGTCATGGTAAATACCATCACCCTCGACAATCTCCGTCCTCTCCTATTCAGGAAGAGTATGTCTTCATGATCCCGTTCTATCTTCGGCAGGGAATTTCGATCAGGTAAGTAGTTCCTGATTTCCTTCAGGGCAATCCTCCCAATGGGCACCAGGCGTTCCTTGTTGCCTTTTCCTGTGACCCTTATAAATTCCTGGTCAAAATAAACATGGGACAACCTCAGTTCCGTTAATTCGGAAACCCTCAATCCACATCCATAGAGTACCTCCAGCATGGCCTTGTTCCTTCTGCCTGCCGGGGTCGACAGATCAATTTGTGCAAGGATCTCTTTCACTTCTTCATGATTCAGGACTTCCGGGAGCTTCCTCCCTATCCTGGGGGGCTCCAGCAGGCTTGTGGGATCTGTTTCAATGACATCTTCAAGCAATAGGAATTTGTAAAATGATTTGATACCGGAGATGATCCTTGCCTGCGACCTGGCGCTTAAACCCAGTTCATTTACCCAGGCAAGAAAAGAAGTCAGGTGATGAAGCTCTACCCGGGTTGGTGGCAAGGAATCATACTGTAACTCCATAAATATTAACAGCTTATCAATATCCCGGGCATAGGCTTCAATGGAATTAGGGGAGAGAGATTTCTCCAGCTGCAGGAAGATCTTGAAATCCTTTATGTATGGCTGCCAACTCACAGCATAAATTTACGAAGTATTCCCGATGATACACGCAGCCTAAAAGGGCCATCTTTCAACACAGAGGATCAGAGCTACTCCAATGGCTGCTCCCGAAAGGAGCATGTTCCAATCCCGCCTTTTCAAACCAATAATTTTCACCAGGACAAAGGAAAGCATCAAAACCGCCAAAACTATCATTATCTGCCCCAGTTCCAAGCCCAGGTTAAATGAAAACAATGGCAACAGCAAATCCTGCTCGCTGCCCAACAAACTCCTCAGATAGTTTGAAAACCCCAGTCCATGTATCAAACCAAAGAACATGGCAATAGCATATTTGAACCTGTGCGAAAGGGTTTGGTCCGAATCCGACCGCTGAATAATATTCCATATTCCCGTAATGATAATGGTTAATGGGATCAGAAATTCTATCAAGCTGGTGGATATCCGGATCAGATCCAATGTAGCCAGGGCAAGGGTGAGGGTATGTCCCAGGGTAAAAGCCGTAACCAGAATTAACACTTTGGCCCATTCTTTGATGCTGTACACGGCACAGAGTGCCATTAAAAACAGGATGTGGTCATAACCGGCAAGATCTGCGATGTGATCGAACCCAAGAGAGAGGTATAGTCCAAATGTTGTCATACATTTAACATTTCAGAAAACAAAAATATTGTAATTTTGCTACGAATACTTAAGAGAGGCAGGAAATTGATGATAAGATTGACGGGGTTGACGGTTTGGCTGCTATGTTCTTCCTGGCTTCATCCGATCCATGTATCGGTAAGCAATGTTGACCTTGATCCTGTTGGGGGAAAGGTTGAGCTATCTGTAAAAATATTTGCAGATGACTTCCAGGATCTCATCTTACATAAGTATGGGGTTCAATTGAATATTGTTGAACAGGAGGGTCCCGGTGACAAGATATCAGCGGTTAATGACTACATAGAGGAGGCCCTGCAACTTGTATTCAACGGGAAAGAGACAGCAGATCTGCAATTTGTGGAAGCAGAATTGAACGAAGAAGCTATTTGGTTATTTTACAGGTATGAACATCCTGGTAAAATCCGGAAGGTTGATATTGTGAACCGAATAATGTTGGAGAAATTCAGTGATCAGACCAATCTGATGATCATAACCTTCAATGAAAAACAAAATGGATACCGGCTGGACAATAAAACGACTAAATTATCATTTAATATAAAGAAATAAAGCGCCTTTGTTAAGAAAGATACTCATCATATTGCTAAGCGGATTTCTGACTGTCAGCTGGACATATGCCACGCATAACAGGGCGGGTGAGATCACCCTTTCCCAGGACCCAAATGATCCCTTTACCTTCAATATCCTGATCCAGACTTTTACTTACTCCAGGTCAGCAGCTGACCGGAACGAGCTTGAGGTACAATGGGGGGACCAAAGCGTTTCCATAGCACCAAGGACACAGAAACTTTCCCTCCCTAACTTTTATTTCTGGAACCAGTATAAGACAAAACATACCTTTCCCGGTCCGGGTACCTACACCATAGTGGTACAGGACCCGAACAGAAACCTTGGTATCCTGAACATTCCCAATTCTGTCAATGTGATCTTTTCTATCAAGACGACCATTGTCATCAATACGGGAATTGGACCCAACAGTACACCCGTGCTCCTCAATCCCCCTATTGACAGGGCAGCTGTCGGCCAGATATTCGTCCATAACCCGGCAGCCTATGATCCGGATGGTGACAGCATATCATATAAACTGACCGTCTGTACTGAAGAAAACGGGGAACCCATCGAGGACTATACCCTGCCCCTGGCCAGTGACAGCCTTTATATCGATGAAATAACAGGAGACCTGATCTGGAACACACCGGTTGATACTGGCGCCTACAATATCGCCATAGAAATAGAAGAATGGAGATTTGGCGTAAAAATCGGGAGCATTGCCAGGGACATGCAGATAGATGTTAAAAGTACCGACAACCATCCTCCTAAGATCATGCCATTGAGTAACTTCTGTGTGGAGGCAGGGAGTCTGCTGGAATATGATATACTAGCCACCGATCCTGACAGTAACGGGATCACCCAGTATGCCACCGGCGGCCCCTTCCTGTTTGATGACAGTCCAGCGACATTCGAACCTGTCTCGACAGGCCAGGGTTTCAATGTGTCCAGGTTCTACTGGCAAACTACCTGCGCCCATGTACGATACCAGCCTTATAATATCATTGTCAAGGCCGAAGATGATCATCCGGTTCTACAGCTGGTAGACATCAGTAATTTTCAAGTCAAGGTAATTGGTCCGGCCCCGGAAAATCCACGGACCACAGCCACAGCCAATTCAATCCTGTTTGAATGGGATGAATCAATCTGCCCGAATGTCATCTCCTATGAAATATACCGAAGGGAGGGCCGGCTTGGATACATACACGACACATGTACAAACGGAATACCTTCTGACCTTGACTATGAGCTGGTCAGTATCATTGACAGGAGGGACAGCACACAGTACCCTGATGACAATAATGGAGAGGGACTGATACAGGGGGTCGAATACTGTTACATGATCGTGGCCATATTCGATGACGGGACACCCGGATTCCCCTCAGCCGAAGTTTGTGGTGTACTTACACCTGGAAATCCTGCGGTATTACAGGCCAGTGTAACAGACCTGGATACACAGGGAAGCATTTTGTTGTCCTGGGCCAGGCCAAGGGAACTGGATACCATCCCTGCCCCCGGTCCGTATGAATATATCATATACCGTTCAGACCTGGATCCGCTGGGAAATACTCTTCAGGAGATTCACAGGTTCACCACCACAGATCTGGATGATACGACCTACATTGATACTCCGGTCAACACCATTGCCTTCCCCTATTCTTACATGGTGGAGCTTTATAATGATGAACCCGGGAACAGGTTCCTGATAGGACGTCAGGAAGTTGTATCGAGCACATGGCTGGAAATTGATGAAGTAGACAATGCCAACATCATCAGGGTCCGAAAAAATACCCCCTGGGTAAACCATGAATATATTATATACCGGAAGGGACCAGGTAGCTCGGACTATGATTCCATCGGCACCTCAGATGCCAGTTCCTATGTTGATGACGGACTCAAGAACGGGGTGGAATATTGCTACCAGGTGAAAACAATAGGGCGGCGGAGTGTAAACAATATCAACTACGTTTCTATCAACCTGACACATTTTGCCTGCGGAACACCCCTTGATACCGTTCCTCCCTGTCCACCGGACCTTACCGTGGAATCATTATGCGACAGCTCATATAATTTCCTTACCTGGACCAATCCCAATAACTCTTGTGCAGATGACGTTGTGAAATACAATATCTATTACACCCAGGTGATGGATGGAGAAATTATTTTGATTGACAGCACCCTGTCCGCCGATGCTACAACGTATATGCACTTTCCAGAGGGATCACTCGCCGGTTGTTATGCCGTCACCGCAGTAGATTCATTCAATAATGAAAGCAAATACTCGGTCATATCCTGCGTCGACAACTGCGTTAATTATGTTTTACCCAATGTATTCACACCCAACGGAGACGGTATGAATGATATTTTCAGACCCAACAATTATGCATTCATTGAGAAGGTGGATATGAAAATATATAACAGATGGGGGGTGCTGGTCTACCAGACAGAAGATCCGGATATCAATTGGGATGGGAAGCGCATGAACACCGACCATATTGTGCCACCGGGTGTTTATTACTATGTTTGCGATGTTTTTGAGAACAGGCTAAGTGGACTTGAGGTCAGGAGCCTGTCCGGTTTTGTATATGTATTTACTGAATCAGATGCTGTTAATCCTGTGGAAAAATAGAAAATTGCCGGTATTGCTCCTGCTCGCATGGCTGTCACATTTCACCGCCTTCGGCCAGGACCCTTACCTCCTTGGCATCGCCAGGCTGCATGAAGGATCATATGAACAGGCCAGGATTCATTTTGAGCAGGTACTGGCAACACAAAACAATGACCCTGAGGGACTTTTAAAAATTGCTGAAACATATTACCTGACTGCAGATTACCAGAATGCTTTAGCCTACCTGGAAAAACTTGAAGTCCGGAAAGTAGATATGGGCTCCTACCTGATGGCCAGGACCCATGCAAAAATGGGGGATGCCGGGATGGCCACACTTTACCTCGAAAAACACCTCAGGTCCGAATATAAACTCCCATCCAGTACCATCCTGCTTGATGAGGCATTTTCGTCCCTCGAGACCAGTAGGGAGTGGAAATCTCTCTGGAAAAATGACTGGTATTCAGAAAATGAAATATTGTTCCAGGAGTTAGCCTACCTGACTGCATCGGAAGATTACCTGGATGCCCTGGAAATGATAGAACAGGCCCTTGGCGGGACGGCGGACCGGTCTTTATTGCTCAGTGCACGCGGAACAGTCTTCCACGAAATGGGTAATTACAATAATTCCATCCAGGCATATTCAGAAGC
>CAZXOJ010000004.1:0-36381 GCA_964642325.1 uncultured Bacteroides sp.
TCGGCCTTATAGAAGTCAGTAAATTCCTTGATCTCCGTAACGATGGGATCGCTGAATGTACCAGAGATAGCCATATGTTTCTTTGATTCCTCTGCAAGCTTTTGCTGTTCTGCGTTGTGATAGTATATCACCGAACGATACTGGGGTCCATGATCATTCCCCTGCCGGTTCCAGGTTGTCGGGTCATGTGTATGCCAGAATACATCCAACAATTCTTCATAAGCTATGACCGTGGGGTCAAAGAAGATTTGGCAGACTTCAGCATGGCCTGTATGTCCTGAAGTAACTTCTTTATAAGATGGTTTCTTCACATGTCCGCCTGAATATCCGCTGACGACTCTATCCACTCCCTCAAGGCGCTCAAAGACAGCCTCGGTACACCAGAAACAGCCTGAACCAAAGGTGGCTACTTCATATATTTTCTGTTTATTCATGGTATTTAAGTTCTCGTTATACCCAGTCATTTCTAGAAATGACCCATGTAAAAAAATTGTTCCTACGATAAAAACCAGCGCAACCCTCTTCATTGCATTTTATTATTTAGAACGATTCTAAGCTAATTAAATTTTATTTTGATGTATAACAATTCTTAATTATTGCTGTTCAGTTATATATATCAACAAATATCAAAACCATGAAAAAGAATCTAATAATTATAAGCATCCTCGTACTGCTGGCTGGACTCACAGAATCATGTAAAAAGGATGAATGCACCGGAAAAATAACCATCTCTTACCAGACATTGGAAGCTTTCGGGGGAATTGATTGTGGTATCATTATCAATGAGCAGAGCAAAGGTCTTAACTATGTGATTGACAATCACGGGGGACTCGAATCACTGGTCGAATGCACTACCCTCCCGGATATTGATTTTGATAAATACACCCTGTTGCTGGGCAGTTATGAATCAGATAAGGACCTGGCCTACAAGAACCAGGCTGTAATCAGGGATTGTGAGACCATGACCGTGACTTTCAGGATAAGTTATGATTCCGAACAAAAAGATACAAGTATGCTGGTGGATTACCATGCAGTGATCCCAAAAATTCCTGCTGATTATGAGGTTCAGTTTGAGATCCAGACCTGGCAAATCAACTAGATGGATTTACAGGTAATGAAATGGATATAAGGGAATTTCTCCAGATCGGAACTTCGAGGTTGAATGCTGATATCCTTGTGGATAAGATCGAAGAGGATACGGATATCTTCGAGATCGTCTGGCAGATCATGCTGGAAGATACTTATCCCCTGTCCATGCGAGCTTCCTGGGTAATCTGCCATTTCGCAAAGAAACATCCATATTATCTTGAGCCCCGCCTCGACGAGATTATTGACATACTGCCAGAAATCAAAACTGAATCGGTCTGGAGGAACTTGCTGAATATCATCAGCATCCTGTCTATCCCTGAAAAACACTACGGACATCTTTTTGACCTATGCTACGGGCTACTTGAGAGTCCGGGTACCGCTATTGCCATTAGGGCCTATGCAATGACTATTCTGTATAATATCTCCAATCAGGAGCCGGAACTCAAGCCCGAGTTGATCTCACTGTTTGAATCTCAGATGGATTCAGAATCTGCCGGTGTATATGCAAGGGCAAATATTTTATTAAAGAAGCTGTATAAGGAAATCACCTGAACAGGAAAAGTGAAACCTGATCTGTAATATATGTTTTATCCCCGTGAGAATTTTATTTATTGAACAGATCCATCGCCGCTTTAGCCATGGCTCGCACGCCGGTCTTATAGGTGGGGATAAAATCCGGATAAAACTCCGGGTTATGCAGTCCGGGTAAAGCCTCACCATGATCCAGGTGAGCCTCGTATTTCTCCGTGGAAACTGTCCCCAGCCAGAACATGGCTATTGGCACTCTTTCATCAGTCCTCCCATACCTGGCAAAATCTTCTCCTGCAGTTAGGGGTTCCACTTCTATTACATTCTCCGATCCAAGAATGGATATGAAAGAAGAAACAGCATCATTGGTGAGTTTCTCATGATTGATAACTGGTGGTGTTTGTCCCAGGGAAGTAACTTCCGGATAGAGGTCTTCCGGTAATCCTGCAGATTCAGCAATACCATTGCTTATTCGTTTGAGACCGGCGATGATACGTTCGTAGGTTTCATCATTGTAATACCTGATGGTAAGTTGCATCTTTACTTCGTCGGGTATGATATTATGTACTGTCCCGCCATGAATGGAACCCACTGTTACCACTGCAGGTTCCAGGGGATTTATTTCCCTGCTCGGGATGGTTTGATAAGCCAGTACCATCCGGGAGGCCAGTACCACCGGATCTACTGCTTGATGCGGCAAGGCCCCGTGTCCGCCGATACCATGCACGGTTATGTCGACGGAGCTTACCCCTGCCAGGAAGGGCCCCGGTCTGTAACCTATGCTTCCTGCAGGCAAAACAGCACTTACATGGTAAGCCAGGGCATAATCAGGAACAGGAAACCTGGTGAAGAGTCCATCAGCAATCATAGCATCTGCACCTCCACTCTTCTCTTCTGCCTGTTGCGCTATCATCATCAGGGTACCTTTCCAATCTTCTCTCATTGCTGCAAGGATTTTAGCTGTCCCTAACCACACAGTCATATGCATGTCGTGCCCGCAGGCTTGCATAACGGGCATCTCTATCCCATCTGCATCAGTCATAATCACTTTACTTGCAAAGGGAAGTCCGGTTTTTTCTATCAGGGGCAAGGCATCCAGATCAGTACGGATCATGATCACAGGTCCCGGTCCATTTTTCAATAAACCCACAAAACCATTGCCGCCTACATTCCGTGTTATATCAAAACCAAGCTTCTCCAGTTCATCAGACAATCTTTCGGCTGTCTTAAATTCCTTGAATGATAGTTCTGGATACTGATGGAAATGTTTGTAAATCATCTCATGCTCTTCCAGGTTACCAGTGATATTGTCATCAATCCCTTCCACTGACTGGGCATTACTCAAAACACTCATCAGGGTGGCTGCCAGTACTAAAAATAATCTTAACATGATGTGTTCATTTTAGGACTTAAATATAGTACTTAAAAATTGGTGGAGTTAAGTATTTTTTTAATATTTAAACGGCTGAAAAAAAACATACTAATGAACAGATTGATTATCCTTACTGGTCCCTCCTGCATAGGTAAAAGTACCCTGGACAAAGCCCTTAAACGTTTTTATCCGGGTCTCCGGGAAAACATGCAAAAACTGGTATTATACAATAATCGTTCTCCCAGACCGGGAGAAATGGAAGGTGTTGATTATTATTTCCGCAAGAAGGAAGAGATTGAGGCATTCCGGCTCGATGCAAATTATATCGTAATGGGCGTGAGAGGTGATCTGCAGGCCCTCAACCTGAAGGAGCTGTCTGGCGTGCTTAAAAAGAACAATGTGTTTTTCGAGGGGAATCCCTACGTAGCCGAGATCCTCACTACCCATCCACAGCTAAAGGACTATCCTAAACTGAGTGTGTTTTTATCCCCCCTATCAGAAGAGGAAATAAGGTACTTTAAACATCCTCAGAGGAATGTCAGGCTGCCGGATTTTATCACGGAGATCATGCGGCGGAAGCAGCTTCGCAGGAAGACCAGGCAAAAAGTGGAACTATCGATGCCTGACCTGGACGATATTGAGATAAGGGCATCGAGTGCCTACCGTGAAATGAAAATGGCCTGGCAATTTGATCATATCATTCCAAACCATGATGGAGAGGACAGCGATAATTGGGAAGGATTTTATTACCCTGTAGGTGATGCCAGGAAAGCCATGCTCGCCTTTGTTGCACTTCTTCAGGGCGGCGAAGCCGAAGGAGTTGAGAAATGGGAAAAAGAAATTCTAAAATAGTTCAACCACAATATGGATCGAAAAAAATTCCTACTAATCATTACAAGCACTTTACTCCTCATTTTTACTATCTCAGCACAAGCCCAGGACATGGATGTTTATCAAAAAAAGCTGTTCCTGAATAAAGGGGATACCCTGCCCTACCGCATCATGTATCCACCTGATTTTGATGAGTCCGGCAAGTATCCCCTATTACTATTCCTTCACGGGGCAGGTGAGAGGGGAAATGATAATGAAAAACAGCTTGTTCATGGAGCAAGCTTCTTTGCAGATCCGTCAAACAGGAAGGATCATCCTGCAGTAGTCGTCTTTCCGCAATGTCCGGAGGATGACTGGTGGGCCAGGGTGGATGACTCTGTAGATCCTGATGGAAATCGGGTATTTACCTTCTACAGCAAGGGTACTCCAAAACCGGCCATGCGTCTTGTACTCGATCTGCTTGATGAGCTGGTAAACGAATCATACATTGATGAGGACAGGGTATACCTGGGGGGGCTTTCCATGGGAGGTATGGGCACTTTCGACCTGCTGAGCCTGAGGCCCAAAACATTTGCTGCCGCCTTTCCCATTTGTGGAGGTGGCAATCCTAAAACTGCCAGGAAGATATCCAGGGTTACATCTTTCTGGATCTTTCACGGAGCAGATGATAAAGTAGTCAACCCGCAATACTCAACAGGAATGGCAGAGGCAATAAAGAAACACAAAGGGAAAGTAAAGCTCACCATTTATCCAGGAACCGACCATAACAGTTGGGATAATGCTTTTGCCGAACCTGAACTTCTCCCCTGGGTTTTTTCAAACCGAAGGTAATTTCCAGGGAGCCCGGTATTTCGCCTTCACCATATCATTGGCCTTTTCATCATCTTTGAAATTACCTTTCTCTGCATCCCAATACAGTTTCTTCCCGGTTTTTAAGGCAATGTTACCCAGGTGCGCAATCCTGGCAATATGGCCGCCAATTTCAATGCTGGCATTGGGTGTTTCCCTTGATCTGATACATTCCAAGAAATTTTGTGCGTGTAGGTTAAGTCCACTCGCTTCACCTTTCTTTGTCAGAGGGATTGCTTCCATCAAAGGTTTCCCCTGGGATACTTCAGGAATTACCTCCCATCCCTGTCGGTCTACAACCAGGGTTCCATTCTCTCCCAGGAAGGCTACACCGTGCCCCCGGCCATAAGGTCCTCCCGAAATGCCTATGGTGGATTCCCAGACCAGAGCAAAATCATCGAAGTCATAATTGGCAAACTGCGTATCCGGGGTTTCGCGTGCATCTTCCGGAAAAGCATATTTCCCTCCTGTGGACATGACAGCGTTCGGCACGTACTGGTTCATTCCGTACAAGGCATAATCCAACAGGTGCACCCCCCAATCTGTCATTAGTCCCCCGGCATAATCCCAGAACCATCTGAAGTTAAAATGAAAACGATGCTCGTTAAAAGGATGCGCTGGCGCAGGTCCCAGCCAGAAATCATAATCCACTCCTTCCGGTACAGGCCCGTCCGGCACAGCCGGAAGTTCACCCTTCCATCCTATATAGGCCCAGGCCTTGACAGTACGTATCTTTCCAAGGCTGCCTCCCTGTACATAATCAACAACTTTCTTCCAGTGTGGATCACTGCGCTGCCATTGCCCTACCTGAACAACCCTGTCGTATTTATCGGCCGCCTTGATCATAATATCACATTCCTGGATTGAATTGGCAAGGGGTTTTTCCACATATACATCCTTACCCGTCTCGCAGGCTTCGATCATTGGCAGGCAATGCCAATGGTCAGGCGTACCTATGATCACCGCATCAATATCCTTCCTGTCGAGTAATTTCCTGTAATCTCCATACAGATCCGGTTTCTTTCCCTGGATATCGTTAGTTTCAGCAGCCCTTTTTTCAAGTACATTGCTATCTACATCACAAAGGGCAGCACATTCCACTCCTTCCTGCTGGAGGAAAGACCTAAGGTCAGACATACCCATACCATTTATACCAATGGCGCCTATGACCACTTTATCATTGGCGCCAAAGATCCTCCCAGTTGCATTTGCCGTACCTGGCAGTAAAGGTATAATAGTGGCACCGGCCACTGCGGCCGTGGAACTTTTGATGAATTTTCTACGTTGCATGGTTTCTATTAGATTGATGGTACTTTCCAGGGAGCACGGTATTTCGCCTTCACCATATCATTGGCCTTTTCATCATCTTTGAAATTACCTTTCTCTGCATCCCAATACAGTTTCTTCCCGGTTCTTAAGGCAATGTTACCCAGGTGGGCAAACCTTGCAATATGGGCGCCAATTTCAATGTCTGCTTTCGGCTTTTCCCTCGTTTTTATGCATTCAAGAAAATTCTTAACATGAAGGTCTAGTCCACTTCCCCCGACCCGGGTTGTCAATGGAATCCCATCCATACGATGTTCATCTTTTGTACTATCAGGAATCACCTCCCAGCCCTGACGATCCACGACAAGAGTCCCGTTTTCTCCAATGTAGGCAACCCCGTGATCCCGGCCATATGATCCACCGGATATTCCTATGGCAGATTCCCATACCAGCCCGAAATCATCGAATTCATATATGGCATACTGGGTATCCGGGGTCTCCTTGGCATCATCCGGATAAGCGTACTTTCCTCCGGATGACATCACGGAATTTGGCACGTATTCATTCATTCCGTACAGGGCATAGTCCAGCAAATGAACCCCCCAGTCTGTCATGAGTCCCCCGGCATAATCCCAATACCACCTGAATGAAAAGTGAAACCGGTGCTTGTTAAACTCCCTCTTGGGTGCAGGTCCCAACCAGAAATCATAATCCACTCCCTCAGGTGCAGGCCCATCCGGAAGAACAGGCAGGTTCACTCCCATCCATCCCTGGTAGGCCCAAACCTTAACTGTTCTGATCTTGCCAAGCTTTCCTGTACGGACAAAATCAACTGCCTTCTGCCAGTGAGGATCACTGCGTTGCCACTGGCCCACCTGAACAACCCTGTCATATTTGCGGGCCGCTTTGACCATGATATTACATTCCTCAATGGTATTGGCAATGGGTTTCTCGACATATACATCCTTTCCTGCCTGGCAGGCTTCCACCATAGGCATACAATGCCAGTGGTCTGGTGTACCTATGATCACTACATCAATATCCTTGCGTTCTATCAATTTTCTGTAATCTCCATACAGGTCAGGCTTTTTTCCCTGCAGTTCGGTTGTTTCTGCAGCTCTTTTTTCAAGCACATTCCGGTCTACATCACAAAGGGCAGCACATTCTACTCCATCCTGCTGAAGGAATGTTCTCAGATCGGCCATGCCCATACCATTAATACCGATTGCGCCAACAGTTACTTTTTCGTTAGCCCCGATTATTCTGGAGGCAGCCTGTGCAGTACCGGGTAAAATTGGAAGGATAGCGGCTCCGGCAGTAACTACACCTGATTTCTTAATGAATTTTCTTCTTTCCATGGGACTTATGATTGGTTTTATTTAAAAATACTAAAATTCTTCCTTATTCAGGCTTGATCTTCCTGGCCAACCTGTAAAAAAGGCGAGGAAAAAACCTACGTATATGGACCATCATCAATTCCTTTCCTCCTATCAAGACTTCAGGTTTTCGCTTATAGATGGCATCCAGGTATTTTTTGGCACAAATATCTGCCGGCATCCCGGTGGCCTGTCCCGGGTCCATCTTACCATGCGGCTTCCCGTCCCCGGTAAGGGCATTCAGGGATATATTGGTCTGCACCCTGCCAGGCATGGCGATGGTCACAGAGATATTCCTGTCGGCCAACTCTATGCCCAGTGTCTCGAAAAATCCCTGGGTGGCATGTTTTGAGGCAGCGTATGCAGAACGTAAGGGAAACCCAAATTTCCCGGTAATACTACTCGTGGCTGCAATATACCCCCCACCCTGTTCCATCATCTTAGGCAGCACGGCCTTTGTCAGTATGACGGCTCCAAAAAAATTGATATTCATAATCTTAAGATCCACCTCAAGCGGAGTCTCCCAGGTCAGGGAACGCTGGCTTATCCCGCCGTTATTGATCAGGACATCCACCCTGCCAAAATGATCCATTGCTACCCTGACAGCCATTTCAATGGACGCTCGGGATGACAGGTCAAGGGGCAGATTTAAAACGCTGGCACCGGATGACTCACAGGTGGCGGCCACCTTTGACAATCCGGGTTCATCAATGTCACTGAGGATCAGTTTCCCCCCATATTCAACAGATTTATAGGCCAGTGCTTCACCAATTCCTGAAGCGGCACCTGTGATCCAGATGATTTTATCTTTGAATTTCATACAGCGGGATTTTCTGCAGACCTAAAAGTATGAATTTATTTCCTTGATTCACTAAACTTAGTAATTTTAAGCGCTTAATTTCAGTGTATGAATATTGATATATTGCAACTGGTAAAAGGTGCCCGGGAAGCCAGGGGACTCACCGTTGTGATAGATGTTTTCAGGGCATTTTCGGCAGCCTGCTATGTCGCGGGGAACGGCGCCCGGCAGATCATCTCGGTAGGCGGGGTTGAAACCGCTTTCGGGCTTAAAACCAAACACCCGGACTACCTGTTGATGGGAGAAAGAAATGAAAGAATGGTAGAAGGATTCAATTATGGCAATTCACCCTTCCAGGTTGAAAATATTGATTTTAAGGGAAAAACGGTGGTTCATACTACAAGTGCAGGGACGCAGGGACTGGTCAATGCTGAGCATGCAGATGAAATACTAACTGGTGGTTTTGTCAATGCTGATGCCATAGTAAACTATATCATATGCCAGTCTCCCGCCCAGGTATCCCTGGTCTGCATGGGATACGCAGCCCGTCATCCCATAGAAGAAGATACCCTTTGTGCAAAATACATACAGATGAAGTTGATGGGTGAGACTCCTGATTACGATGAAATGACAGAAACAATCAGGCAGACCAGCGGAAAAAGATTCTTTGTGGCCAGGCACCAGGACTATGCCCCATCGACAGATTTCTATCTTTGCCTTGACCTTAACCGATTCGATTTCATATTGAAGGCAGAAAAGATCGCTGCCGATATGGTATCACTAAAACCTTTAAAGAATGAAAATTAAAGAAAGGATACAAAATTACTTCAGGAGCAAATCACCTTTCCGGATCACTACCGACCTTCTTTTTTACCTGTTGATCCTTTCCCTGTTAATACCATTTTCCAGGAAATTCGTGGCCACGGGGATGAATAAACTGACCATGCACAGGCCTGCCATCATCAGGGAAGCCAGCCAGGTATCACTGCTTGATGCCGATTATGATTGGACATTAATGGACATCGAAGGAAGCTCTGTCTCCTTCAGCAAATTCAAGGGGGAGGTGGTTTTCCTCAGTATCTGGGCTACCTGGTGTCCCCCATGCCGGGCGGAAATGCCCAATATCCAGCACCTTTATGAACAATATGGAGACCGTGTAAGTTTTGTGCTGGCAAGCCAGGAGGATCCTGAAACCATACTCCGCTTCATGGAGGACCAAGGGTATAGCATGCCGGTATACAGGCTTGTGCAAAATCCTCCTGCCAAACTCAGCACCTCCTCCATTCCAACCAGCTTCCTGATTTCACCGGAAGGGAAGATCCAGGTTAGGAAAACAGGTGCTGCCAGGTGGGACGGAAAGTTTTTTACTGCCTATTTAGACGAACTGCTTTCCCGGTAAGCTTTGCAGTCCTGAGATCAAGCTGCTTTGCGGTATCTCCATGTGGCGAGGAAAAGCATGATTATGGCATAGGTTCCGAGGGCATAAAATTCCCGTGCTATATCGCTAAAACCCGATCCTTTCAACAGGATCATCCGGATCACCCGGATGAAATATGCCAGGGGATTGACTGTATTAAATTTGATTGCCCAGTCCGGCATGCTCTCCGCAGGGGTAAATATGCCCGACATTAAAACGAAGGTGATGAAAAAGAAAAAGACCAGGAACATTACCTGTATCTGTGAACTGGATATGGCAGAGAGGAAAAGTCCGATACTCATTGCCACCAGCAGGTAGACCGAAGCAAACAGGAACAAAAGGGGAAGGCTACCCACGGTGGGAAGGTTGAACAGGATCTTGCCCAGAAAGAGCCCAAAACTCAACTCCAAGAGGGCAATGATCCAAAAGGGAACCAGCTTCCCGATAATGAACTGGTACTTCCGGATGGGGGTCACATTGATCTGCTCTGCCGTACCCAGCTCCTTTTCCCTGACAAGGTTGAGTCCCGTGAGAATCATCCCAATCATGGTAACCAGGATCACCAGGATACCCGGCAGCATGAATATTTTATAATTCAGGTCGGGATTGTACCAGAAAGAATACCGCACCCTGACCTTCTGCATCTGGCCACTCACGGGCCCCAGCCGTTCCACCAGGATACGCTCATTGAAATCCATGATCACAGCTGTTGCATATGCGTTGGAGAGACCCGCTGTCGTTGCATTGACAGCATCTGCAAGGACCTGCACCCGGGCAGCATTTTCACGATTTAAGGACCGCTCAAATCCCTGGGGGATATGTAGGACGATATCGGCATCATTGGATCGCAGTTTATCCTCCCCTTCCTCAATGGAGAAGGTGAAGTCCTTAATCTTAAAGAAGGGTGATGCTTCAAAGGCACCAACCATTCTGCGTGACACGTCTGACAGGTCTTTGTCCACCACCACCATTTCAATGTTCTTCATTTCCAGCGTGGCAGCAAATACTAGTACCACGAGTTGCACTATTGGAACAACAAAAATGATAGGAAGCATGAATTTGTTCCGAAAAACCTGGATAAATTCTTTCTGCAGTATGTAGATGACCGTTCTCATGCTAGCCTGATTTTAAACCTGCGAACACTATTGGCAATAAAAAACAGCATCATGAAAACCAGGACCAGTGTCTCCTTCCAGACAAAGGCCATGCCTGTACCCTTTAGCATGATACTTTTTACGATGATGATGAAATACTTGGCAGGCACGATATGGCTTATCCATTGGAGAATCTCCGGCATATTCTCTACTGGAAAGATAAACCCGGAAAGCAGAATGGTCGGCAACATTAGCATCATCAAGGATAAAAACATGGCCATCTGCTGGGTCTCCACAATAGTGGAGATAAAGATACCCAGGGTAAGCGCCACACTTATGAAAAGGAGGCATTCAAATAGTAAGAGGGCCAGGCTTCCATGGACCGGCAACCCGAACACAAAATATCCTAGCACCACTATGGTGACGGCGTTGATAAATGAAAGTACCACATAGGGCGTGACTTTCCCGAGGATGATCTGCAAAGGCCTAAGGGGTGATACCAGCAAGGTTTCCATGGTCCCCATCTCTTTTTCCCTTGTGATGGTTATGGAGGTCATGAGGGCTGAAACGATCATCAGGATGAGGGCCATAACGCCGGGCACAAACATGAAGGCACCCTTCATGCTTTCATTATACATCATCCTTATTTCCGGCTGTATCCTGAGCGGTCCCCCGGCATCAGCCTGGAGTCCAAGGATATAATCCTGTATAATGGCGGAAGTATAATTTACCACCAGGTTGGCTGTATTAGCATCGGATGCATCTGCGATCAATTGGATATCGGCTGTTTTTTCCCGCATCAGTTTGTACCCGAAATCAGGTTCGAAGACTATGATCTGCTTTACCATACCTTCCTTGAACCTGGCTTCAATATCATCTGCGCTTTCCAGGTACCCGTCAAATATGAAATATTCAGAAGCCATGATCTTATTGGTAATGTCACGGGAGAACCTGTCGCGGGACTGGTCAAATACAGCCACCCTTATATCTTTCAATTCATTGGTAACAGCATAACCAAAGATCAATAACTGCACAGCCGGAAGGGCAAACAAGATCAACAGGGTCCTGAAATCCCTGATGATATGAACAAATTCCTTGATGACAAATCCTCTAAACCTCTTCATGCTTTGAAATTTATCTGGCTATGGCTAAAAACACCTCATCCATATTCTTTACATTATAAGTTGATTTCAGTCCCCCAGGAGAATCAATGGCTTCTATTTTTCCTGCATCCATGATACTTACCCGATCACAATATTCTGCTTCATCCATATAATGGGTTGTTACGAAGACTGTTATCCCATCATGAGATGCCTGGTAGATCAGGTCCCAGAACTGTCTGCGCGTTACAGGATCAACGCCTCCCGTCGGCTCATCCAGGAAAACAATCCTGGGCTGATGGAAGATGGCCACGGAAAAGGCAAGTTTCTGCCTCCATCCCAGTGGCAACTCCGTGATCAATTTGTTCCTGACATCCTGTAATCCCAATTTTTCAAGCAGTTGTTCAGTGCGTTCCTTGATATATTTCCTCCCCAGGCCATAGATCCCGGCATAGAACCGTATGTTCTCATATACTTTCAGGTCTTCATAGAGGGAGAATTTCTGGCTCATGTATCCTATGCTCTTCTTGATTTTTTCCCTGTCAGTATATATATTATATCCGGCCACCCTGATCTCTCCGCTGGTCGGGAGTGATAGTCCGCATAGTATCCTCAGCGCAGTGGTTTTACCAGCTCCGTTTGCTCCCAGGAATCCAAAAATCTCACCCTCACTGACATCAAATGTCAAATGGTCATTGGCAGTAAAATCTCCAAATTTTTTCACCATATCCCTGACGGCTATAACCTTATTATCCTGGTTCATTTTACCTGGTTTAGTTCTTCTTTTGACATCAGCTCCATAAAACAATCCTCCACACCTGGTTGTATGGATTCTATATGAATCTTTTTGTGTCCCATCTTTTCCAGCCAGGCCTGCAATTTTTCCGGTCTATCTTCCTGTTTCAAAGTAATATGCAGATCCTGGCCGAAAAGAAATACACTCCGGGTATCAGCATATCCTGCCAGGTCATTCTTCACGCTGTACATATTCTCTGCCCTTAAAGCCCAGAGCTGTTGCTGAAAATCCTCCTTGATCCTGCCAGGGGTATTTACGGAAAGTAATTTCCCATCCTGCAGCAGGGCCACCCTGTCACATAATTCAGCTTCATCCATATAGGGTGTCGAAACCAGAATTGTCAGGTCAGATCCTTTCAGCCTGAGTAACATCTCCCAGAATTCTTTACGTGAAACTGCATCCACCCCTGTGGTCGGTTCATCCAGTATCAGTATCCTTGGTTTATGTATCAGGGCACAGGAAAGGGCCAGTTTCTGTTTCATCCCACCGGATAATTTGCCTGCCCGCCTTTTTCTAAAGGGTTCAATCTGGATGTATATATCTTTGATGAGGTCATAATTTTCCTCCACAGTAGTTCCGAAAACAGTGGCATAAAAAGACAGGTTCTCCTCAACAGTCAAATCCTGGTAGAGAGAAAATCTTCCAGGCATATACCCGGTTATTTTCCTGATCTCCCTGAAATCCCTGTCCACATCAAATCCTTCCACCGTGGCAGTTCCTTCATCCGGCAGAAGGAGGGTCGTCAGTATCCTGAACAGGGAAGTCTTTCCTGCTCCATCAGGGCCAATCAATCCGAATAACTCACCCCCATTCACCTGGAAGCTGATGCTGTCAAGGGCCAGCACATCTTCATAGTGCTTGGAGACATCCCTGATATCAACAGATATTTGGCTCATGTCCAATTATTTTTTTGTTCCGGATCCGGGAACCTATCCAGTAACTGAAATAAAATAAGTTTGTTCTCCGGGCAGTATTCCAGTCCTTCCTCTATCTCCGCGACTGACTGTACAAAGGCCCCCTCTGTCAGGTCATCCGCAGCATGCTGCAATAAGCCTTCTACTACCTGCAATGTGACTTCCAGGTGAAACTGCAGGGCAATCACATGATCGCCATAAAGGAATCCCTGGATGCGGCAGGCAGCTGAAGATCCCAGCAGGTTTGCCCCCTCCGGAAGATCAAAGGTTTCTCCATGCCAGTGCAAGGGTGTGAAGATCGCCGGGAATACCTGCTGTATTTCATTATCCTGAGGCTCTCCGTCCCGGTGTACCGGGAACCATCCGATTTCCTTCTCCCTGTTTTTGAATACCTTCTCACCCAGCGCATCAGCAATGAGCTGGGCCCCCAGGCAGATCCCGAGTACAGACTTTTGCTCCCGTATACAGGCCTTGATGAGTTCCTTCTCAGCGACCAGGAATGGATATCTTTCCTCTTCGTAGATATTCATAGGTCCGCCCATAATTACCAGCAGATCAATATCTTCAATATCCGGAAAGGAAAAATTCTCAAACAATTTCCAAACCTGCATGGAATGGCCACGCTGGTCCATCCAATCGGCAATGTAACCGGGTCCCTCGAAACCAATATTCATCAGGCAGTGTGCTTTCATGCCTTAATTTGCTGCTTGTTTTGAAAAATTAACTTCGCCTGGCATGCCGATTTTCAGCCGGCCGTCATTCAAGACCTCAACCTTGACAGCATATACCAGGTTTACTCTTTCCTCCTTTGTCTGTATGATTTTAGGGGTAAACTCTGATTTACCGGAGATCCATGTGACTTTTCCCTCGAGGGACTGCTGTCCCTCAGCACCCTGATCGATCAGCACCTCCACCTGCTGTCCCAATTTGACCTGGGCCAGTTGATTTCCTGAAATATATACACGCAATATCATGCTTTTCATATCAGCGATTTTGTATAAGGCTTTGCCAGCCATTGCCATTTCATAAGGTTCAGTGAATTTTTCCAGTACGGTTCCATCCATAGGGTTCACGATGATATTTCTATTCAACTGATCCACCACCATACTAACCTGTGCTTCCATGGCAGTCATCTCACTATCGATGGTCTCATAACTGGATTGCGTTGCAATGATTTGCTGCTCCAATGTATTCAGTTGTCCTTTCAGGTCATCCATCTGTTTGCCCGTGGCTGCATTGTCTCTCAGGAGGTTTTCAAGCCGCTTTTTCTCTACCAGCAAGGTCTGTTTCTGTGTTTTCTGCACCTGGATCTGTGCCCTGACGCCAGCTTTCTGAGCATTGATGGCTTTGATCTTCGCCTTCAGCTGTATGACCTGGAGATGGAGGGGAATAGTGTCAATAAAGCCTACCGCCTGGCCGACAGAAAGGATATCGCCTTCATCCAGATCCAGCTCCAGGATCTTGCCACTTCCTTCAGCGGAGATCAGGTATTCTATGGTTTCAAAATTACCATAGGCATCGGAAAGGTCATCCCGGCCTGAACATCCTGCAATTAATACAAGCAACAATACTTGAATAATTCTATTTTTCATGATTTGAATATTATTGTTTTATATGATTCCTTTTGTAGTCAGGTAATTGATCTGTGCCTGCACCAGCTGGATCCGGTGGGTTTCAAGCCTGATCCTGGCTTCTGTTTCAGCATTCAGTTCAGTAATATAATCTGTTGTGGTGATCATTCCGTTTTCTAGCTGGGAGGCAGCACTTTTGCTGATCTTTTCACGTAGGAGAACTATTTCTTCATCACGGATGACAGCTTCACTGTATTTGGATATTTCAGCCTGTTTCTCTGACAGTTGAATGTTCAGGTTTTTATCAAAAGCTGCTTTCTGTGACCTGACAAGTTCCTGTTGTATGCTTATGTCCTGCTTGCTCCTGCTGGTCTTACTCCAATCCCATATATTCCATTGTAGTCCTGCCCCTACAACATAATATCCCCTGAGCTCATCCCGGAAGAAATTCAAACCGGGATTTCCATAGGCAAATGATCCGAATACATATGCCTTTGGATGACGCTGTTTTGATACCAGATCCATACTTGCATCCAGGTTGAGGATCTGCAGGTCGTACAATACCTGCTCCGGCCTGGGTATTTCTACCAAAACCGCCACATCAGATTGAGGCAATACCAGTACGGCCCCCTCCTGTATATCCATCATAGTAAGATTGCCAAGCATCTGGAATACAGATGATTTTGTAATGCTGATCTCAGACAGAAGCTGCTTCACCTTCAGGATCTCTGCCTTCATGATATCCAGGTCGGAATCCAGGAATATCTCGTTTCTTACCCCTGATTCAATGACCGTAAACCTTTTCTCCAACTCATCCAGTTTTAGTTGAATGCTTTTCTCCTGCTGTTGCAAGGCCAGGATGTAAAAAAATAGCTGGTTCACCTGATCTTTCAACTGGTTAAGGCTCACTTCCACCTGCTGCTGGTTTATGAGCAGGGTGGACTCTTCAACCTTTTTACTGGATTTGGTAAAACCTCCATCATATATGGTTTGCTGGATATCCAGGCTCAATTTATAATTATAATGAGGCATCAAGGGTGTTTCAAATCCCGGTATCTCAACAGGAATAGGCAGTTCAACCACTTCATTCTGCCAGGTGTATTTCCCGTTCAGATCCAGGCTTGGATACCAGTTTGCGGTATGATTCTTTGTTCTCAGTTCTGAAGATTGGGAATACAAATCCTTCTGTTTGAAATAAGGATGATTTTCAATGGCGGACTTGTGACAATCATACAGTTGAAGTGTATCCACCGGCTGGGCCAGGCAAATGCCTGAATAAAAAACCAGCATGCTAATGATGTATCTCATTTCTATAGATATTTCGTATTTTATTGATTATAACCCTGGAAGGCCATGCCGACGATTTCAGGCACATGCTTTTTCCTTTCCTCAAGAAATTTTTCGTAGGCAGGCGCATCATCTTTGAATGCAACTTTTTGTAATAAAGCTCTGCCAATGTATGGGAAGATTACCATTCCCAGCAGGTTGGCAATCATATGCCGCGGATCTATATCAACCATTCCAAGAGATTCCAGTTCCCTGGACAATCCTTTAATGGCTATATCCGGATCCAATCCGGTTTGTTGAATAATAACAGCCAGGCGGTCAGGGTTCAGCGATATCTCCTGGAATACAAATACTGGTAAATAAGGATTTTCCTTCAGCAATTCTGAATATGTATCAACGAAGATCTGCACTTTCTCAATAAAAGGCCTGTTTGATGCAAATGCCTCAACCATTGTAGGAAATACACGGGCAAGCACCTTTGCAAATATGGTATCGAAAAGCTTCTCCTTGTTCCTGAAATAATAATGCAGGAGGGTCCGGTTAATACCGGCCTCATCCGCAATATCCTGCATGCTTGCACCTAGCCTGCCCTTCTTCATGAAAACCTTGCCAGCTGCTTCAAGGATCTTTCGTTCAGTATCAGGCTCCAGGTTTTTCTTTTTATCAGTTACCATCTGATCAAGTATTTATTTCTTACTACAGTACTGACAAATTCGTCAAACTATAGTGTTTAACAAACAAGTTTAACTATTTTGTTAAACACAAGTGTAAAACTATGCTTTTTTTAAATACCTGTCAAGTTTTTTTGGAATTTTTTTAACATTTGATTTAATACATATCATATCTAGGCATGTGAAATTATATATCTTTACCGCCTAATTTCCTTAAAATCATGAGAAAAAGAATTTTTTCCATCCTCCCTCTGCTTCTGCTACTGGGATCCCTGGCATTTCCGGGATGCTCTTTCAATAAGGAGAACCCGGATATCACTACGGATGAATTGTTCCAACATATCAGCTACCTGGCATCTGATTCTTTGAAGGGAAGGCTTCCTGGAACTGAAGAAGATCGGCTTGCAGCACTTTACATAGCTGATGAATTCAGTAAAGCGGGACTCCAACTGATGGCTGATGGTGGATTGCAGGCATTTGAAGTAATTACAGACCTGGAAACAGGCGCCGCTAATTACCTGAGGATTGGGAAAATGGATGCAGGATTATCAGACGATTTTGCCCCTTTCCCATTCACGGCAAATAAAGAATCATCCGCTGGAGTTGTTTTTGCAGGATACGGTTTTGAGATCGACAAAGAGGAGATCCAATGGAATGATTATGCAGGCCTCGATGTTACTGGCAAATGGGTGATGATCCTGCGGGGGAATGCAGAAATCGATTCCACAGTCTCTGTCTTCCATGCGTACAGCAATGAACGTGACAAAGCTATGCTGGCTAGTGATAAGGGAGCTGCAGGCGTATTGTTTATATCCGGACCGAACTTCGATCAGGAAGATAAGTTGATCAGCCTTGAAAGGCGGGAGGGTAAGGTAAGTATCCCGGCGATCCACATCAGCCGCAAAACAGCAGACCTCATCCTCTCATCCGCGGGGACCAGTGCAGGGGATATGGAAAATAAGCTCAACGCTTCCAGGGAACCTTCATCCTTCGGAATTGATATGACTGTTTCTGCAGGTGCAGAGGTTCAGCCAAGTACAACCACAACATATAATGTTATAGCCTACCTGAAAGGAAGTAACCGGGAAACAGCAGATAAGCATATCGTCATAGGGGCCCATTATGACCATCTGGGGATGGGCGGAATGAGTAGTTCTTCAAGAAAACCGGATACCACAGCCGCCCATAACGGGGCTGATGATAATGCCTCAGGCGTGGCAGCCCTGCTTGAAATCGCTGAAGCAATTTCCCTGGGATCCGGGACAGCATCCAATTCCTACCTGTTTATCGCATTTGGTGCAGAAGAAATGGGCCTTCTGGGTTCAAAGTATTACGTAAATAATCCCTTACTGCCCCTTGAAGAAATCAGGGTCATGATCAATCTTGACATGGTGGGACGCCTGCGGAACCAGCAACTCCAGGTCGGTGGTATCGGTACAGCCAAAGAAAGTGAAGAGATAGTCACCAGCCTCATACAGCATGACAGCCTGGATCTCAGTACTACCATGGAAGGATTTGGTGCTTCTGACCACAGCAGCTTCTATGGCAAGGATATCCCGGTATTGTTCCTGACAACTGGTGCCCACACAGATTATCACACCCCGGAGGATGATATAGAACAAATCAACCTTCAGGGGATGGTCAACATTTCAGATTATACCACCATGATAGCGCAGCATATCGACCAGATGGATTCATCCCTGAGTTACCAGGAAGCAGGACCGAAAGTCCGGTTTCAGGGACGCAGGGGTGGCCGGATCACACTGGGGATTATGCCGGATTTTACCGATAGTGACGACCAGGATGGAATGAGGGTTGATTTTGTAACACCTGGAAAACCAGCTTACAACGGAGGAATGAAGCAAGGGGATTACATCATGGCCATTGAAGGCCAGCCCGTCAACGGTATATATGATTATATGTACCGCCTTAAAAGTGTTAATAAGGGACAGATCATAGTGGTCACCGTCAAAAGAGATGAACAGGAACTGGATCTGCTGGTCCAGCTATAATTATAAAATAATAAGATGAAGAAAAAAACGATATTCTGGATCCTGGCTGTTGTGATCACCATAGCCACGGTCATATACCAACGGAAAACGGGACCAACATATCCTGTAGACCGTAACATCGAGATAGGCACTACAAAAATCGAGGCTAGCCTTCCCAGGAGCCATGGCGGAAGTACAGAAAGGGAAATCAGCGTCACAGTTCCAGGGGATGATATCGAGGGTATGATCATCTATAAAAGATATAAAACAGCTGATCCTCTTGACACCGTCCGGATGGTGATGCAGGGACAGGAGCTTATCGGCTTCCTGCCCAGCCAGCCACCTGCTGGTAAGCTGGAGTATACCGTCGTCCTGTTAAGCAATAACCAGGCTTACCCCGTTAACAAGGTGCCTGTTGTTATCCGATTTAAGGGATCTGTGCCGGCATTTGTATTGATACCGCATATCCTTTTTATTTTCACAGCCCAGTTGCTATCACTTGTAGCTGGACTTTTTGCTGTTTACCGTCTTCGCAGGTATAAATTATACGGGATCCTCACCATTGTCTTCCTGTTTGTCGGCGGTTTTGTACTCGGACCCGTCATACAGAAATATGCTTTCGGTGCATACTGGACCGGTTTTCCTTTCGGACAGGACATGACGGACAACAAGGTGCTGGTTGCCCTGTTATTCTGGATCCTGGCTGTTGTGATGAACATCCGCAAAGACAGACCGGCGTATGCATGGATTGCTGCCCTTGTTTTTTTCCTCGTAAATATGATCCCCCACAGCATGTTCGGGTCAGAGCTTGACTATGAAACAGGCGTGGTCAACACCGGTATGATGTTGCTCTTCTGAGCATTGTGTGGGACTGCTAGATGATTCTGCCTTTTTTTTTTCGTAATTTGCAGCAGAAAGAAATAAGTACTCGTCTTTATACCAGAATTGAATGGCAAAAGAGCCAGCGTATCCCAATATTCATCAGGATCTAATAGACAAATGCAGGGACAAAGACCGGAGCGCTCAGTTTGAGATCTACGGTTTGTATTACAAGGCCATGTATAATACAAGTCTCAGGATGGTCAAAGATCCGGGTGAAGCAGAGGATATCATGCAGGAATCCTTTTTGTCAGCCTTTGAAAAGATTGAAACGTACAGCGGTACGGTGAGTTTCGGGGCCTGGTTAAAAAAAATCGTAATCAACCGGTCCCTCGACAGCCTGAAAAAGCGCAGACTGTCATTTGAAATACTGGAAGAAAGAAATATTCCGGACCGGGATGAGGGTAGTGATGATGATT
Source organism: uncultured Bacteroides sp. (assembly GCA_964642325.1). Lineage (GTDB taxonomy): Bacteria > Bacteroidota > Bacteroidia > Bacteroidales > SM23-62 > SM23-62. Next base: position 20,250 of record CAZXOJ010000004.1, read on the forward strand.
ACATCAGTGACAGGATAGAAGAGATAAGGGAAGCCATCATGAGACTGCCGGACGGATTCAGGGTGGTGCTTACCCTCTACCTGCTCGAGGGTTATGACCACGAGGAGATAGCACAGATCCTGGATATCAACCCTTCCACATCCAGGTCACAATTCACAAGGGCCAGGCAGAAACTGGTAGAAATGCTAAAAAAAAGTAGCCATGAATAAGCTTGAGAAGCAAATACAGGAAAATCGGCAGAGATTTGACAGCCAGGAGCCATCTTCAGGTCACATGGAAAGGTTTGAGCAAAAATTGCACAAACAGAAGTCCAGGTCCCTCTTCTCCCGCATTCCATACGTCCTGAAAGCAGCTGTTGTTTTACTTTTAGTCGCCTTGTCCAGCATTCTCATATATGAACAGGCCCGAATTTACTATCAGGACCAGCGGGTATTATCCCTTCAGGATATATCCCAGGAGTTCGGTGAGGCTGAATTCTACTATACCTCTTTGATAAACAATAAGTACCAGGAGATCAACAAGCTTAACATTGATAATCCTAAACAAAGGGAAATGCTGATGTTTGAATTAGAGGAAATGGACAAATTGTTCCATTCTCTTCAGAAAGACTTCCAGTCCAATCCCAACGATCAGCGGGTCATCAATGCAATGATCTCACATTACCAGCTTAAGTTGGAGGTAATGAGCCAGATTATAAGTCAATTGGAAGAAGTAAACCAGGTAAATAATAAATATAAAAATCATGAAAGCAAAGAAATTTAACATTCTGTTGCTTGGCGTTCTCTTAGGATTAACACCGATCTTAACCAGCGCCCAGGATCAAGTAACAAAAGAGTTTCACGAAGAATATGGAACAGCGGATTATTCCAAACTGATCCTGCATAATAAATATGGTAATGTTGACATCCAGAACTGGGACTCGCAAAAGATCAAGATCGATGTTATCGTGAAAGTTAAAAACTCGAATGAAGACAGGGCACAAAAGATGCTTGATCAGATCAATGTCAAGTTCAGTACAGAAGGCAAATCGGTTAAAGCTGAAACTGTATTCGAAGACAGGTTCAGGTCCAACAACGGGAACAATGAGTTCGAGATCAATTATGCGGTCCAGATACCGAAAGACCTCGACCTGGAACTCAGTAATAAATACGGCCATGCCTTCCTGGATGAACTTAGTGGCCATGCCCAGATTGAAATAAGGTATGGTAAACTGACAGTTAATAAGCTAACCAGGGGACAGGTAAAACCGTTGAATACAGTCACCCTGGCTTATGCCAGTGGCAGCAATATAGGTGAGTGCAGCTGGCTCAAGGCTAATATCAAATATTCAAGCCTGGATATTAAGAAGGCAAAGGCTTTTGTTGGCTATACCAGTTATATGAAACTCAGCATTGAAGAGGCCAGTTCTGTTGTCATAGAAGGCAAATATGACGGCTACAAATTCGGTAAATTATCCAATCTTGTTGTCAAATCAAGTTATTCAGACATCGAAGCTGACGAATTAAGCAAAAAACTGGAGGCTGATACCAGGTATTCAAAATGCGAGATCGAGTATATGCCACCTACATTCGAATCAGTCAATGTTGAGGCCAAATACGGGGGATATAAAATCGGACTGGACGAGAAGGCCTCATATGAACTGGACGGTGAGACATCCTACGCAAAGATCAGCTATCATGACAGCGGTGGCAAGATTAGCAGGATACAGGAAAGCAATAAAATGAAGGTTTATGGCAACATAGGCGCAGATGAGAATCCTTCGGCTACTGTAAATGTTAATACGAGCTACGCCAATGTGAGGCTAGACTATTAGGATATCAAGTAAATTCTTGTACCCGTCAGGCAAACCCAGTGTAAAACAGGGTAAGGCTTGACGGGTTTTTTTTGTAATTTAACCATCTAAAGTACTAATTGTACTTTAACTAGTCTGGTTCATGAAATTTCACCCCCTGCCCTGCCTTATCTGTTTATTATGCTTTCCGGCAACGGTCCTGGGATATCCTGATCTCGATTACATTTATGAGCACCAGGAAACCACAGATCCAATCACCATTGATGGGATACTCTCTGAAGAGATCTGGAGCAGGTTGCCGGTGGCCGGTGGATTCTGGATGAGCTACCCGGTGGATGACCGGAGGGTGGAGGTAGACCTGCGTACCGAAGTAAGGGTCACATTTGATAAGCAGTTCCTGTATATTGGAGCAGAATGCTATGGAACAGATGATTATGTGATCAAAACCCTTAAAAGGGATGCAGAGTTCTGGGACGGAGATGGATTTGGGGTGGTCATAGATCCTGTAAACGAAAAGACCAATGGCTTTACTTTTGGGGTTTCTCCTGCCGGGGTCCAGACCGAATACCTGGTAACAGGGCAAACGGGGAGAAGGACAGATCCCGAACCTGGCCGAAGCCGGCGGGGGGTCAATATGGCCTGGGATAACAAATGGTTTTGCGAGGTAAGCAACCATTCCGACCGTTGGATCGTGGAGATTGCCATTCCGTATAAAACCCTGCGTTTCGATAAAGAAAAAGACCAGTGGGGAATCAATTTTTTCCGAAGGGATGCGAGATCGAACAGCATTCATACCTGGGCACCGGTCCCCATAGAATTTAATGAAGAAGACCTGGGGTATTTGGGTGTATTAAACTGGAATGAACCTCCGGCAAAAGCCAGCAGGAACTTTGCTCTGATTCCCTATGTACGTGGTACCACAGCTAAGGATTATGAGGCAGACACACCGGCGGAATATGACTTCCAGGCCGGACTTGATGCCAAGGTTCCTGTTACCTCCAGCCTGAACCTGGATCTAACAGTAAACCCGGATTTTTCACAGGTCGAGGTGGATGAACAGGTGATTAACCTTACGCTATTTGACATCCGCCTTCCCGAAAAACGTGTCTTCTTTCTGGAAAACAGCGATGTCTTTGAAGATTTCGGGATTCCTCCCATGAAACCGTTCTTCTCCCGGAGGATAGGATTGGATAATGATGGAAATCCCATCCCCATCCTCTACGGAGCAAGGTTAAGCGGCAATGTAAACCAGAATCTCCGCATCGGAGCCATGAACCTGCAGACCAGGGAAACGGAACAATTCCTTCCCCAGAATTATACCGTGGCAGCCTTCCATCAGCAGGTGCTTGAACGGTCTGTAATCAAGGGATATTTCCATAACAGGGATGCCCTGCGAAGTGAGCATCCCGATTATAACCGTAACATGGGACTTGAGTTCCAGTACCGCTCTGCCGACGGACGTTTCCAAACCTTTGCAGGGTATTCCAAATCTTTCAGTCCGGGTCTAAAAAAGAAAGATTATTTCTACAACACAGGTATAGGATATGACAACCGGAACCTGAGTATTTACTCCAACCTGGCGGGACTTGGGAAGAACTACAGGGCGGACATGGGGTATATTCGGGGACAAAAATACTATGATGCTGAAAGGGATACCTCTGTCTATATCGGTTTTAACCACTGGTATACCCGGTTTTCTTATACTTTCTATCCGGAAAAGAATGACCGGATCATCTCCCACGTGATCAATGCAAGATATTCCTATGACAGCGATACAACATTTTCACTGCTGAACAGCGATATCGAAGCCGGATATACACTTAAATTCTCCTCCACCGCCAACGTAGGGATATCCTACAATTACAATGTGGTCAACCTCCTCTTTCCTTTTACTTTTATTAATAATGAACCCTTACCGGCTGGCATATATCCCTATGGCCAGGCAAAGATCAGGCTACAGTCAGACCAGCGCAGATTGTTCAGTATCATGGGGAGTGTATCCTATGGGGGATTTTTTAACGGGACACAGCTACAATATATCCTGGGGGTCAAGTTCCGGGCCCAGCCCTGGGGTAATTTCTCAGTGAATGTTGAACAAAACGACCTGTCGTTTCCGGAACCATATGGAAAAGACAGATTACTCCTTATCAGTCCCCGTACAGAGATCAACTTCTCCAGGAAGCTTTTCTGGACAACTTTTCTTCAGTACAATACCCAGGATGATAATTTTAACATCAACAGCCGCTTACAGTGGCGCTTCAAGCCCATGTCAGACCTGTATATCGTCTACACGGACAACTATGCCGTTGAATTCTGGGGACCCAAGCACAGGGCGCTGACCATCAAACTGAATTACTGGTTCAATATGTAATCCCATAGAACTCACGTTAAGTTTATGTATTATGAAAACATCCCTGATAGCCTTGATAACCATTTTAAGCCTCCAGTTTTCCCTCGGCCAGGAAAAACCCGCGTACGCCATTGTCATCCACGGAGGCGCCGGGAATATCAGTCCCCAGTTCATCTCCTCCGAAAGGGCCGAAGCCCTGTCTGAGAAATTGACTGAAGTCCTGGAAAAGGGCATCACGATACTGGACTCAGGAGGAACAAGCCTGGATGCAGTTGAAGCTGTCATTCGTATCATGGAGGATTCGCCCCTGTTCAATGCTGGAAAGGGTGCCGTATTCACACATGAAGGTAAAAACGAGATGGATGCTTCCATTATGGATGGTAAAACCTTAAATACCGGAGCGGTAGCCGGTATAGGGGATATCAAAAATCCCATCTCAGCCGCCCGGATAGTGATGGAAAAATCACCCCACGTTTTGCTCAGTGGCAAAGGGGCATCCCGCTTTGTGGCCAGCCAGGGCGGAGTCGTTGTGGACAGCAATTATTTCTATACCGAAAGACGCTGGAAACAGCTGCAGCAACAACTTGAAAAAGCCCAGGTAGAAAAGTATGGCACTGTCGGATGTGTGGCACTTGACAGGGATGGGAACCTGGCGGCCGGAACATCCACGGGCGGAATGAGCAATAAACGCTATGGAAGGATTGGGGACTCCCCCATCATTGGTGCCGGAAATTATGCCAATAACAATAGCTGCGCTGTTTCAGCTACCGGTCATGGAGAATTCTTTATCCGGTATACCGTGGCACATGACATCTCCGCAATGATGCAATACGGTGGTCTTACCTTGCAGGAAGCCACCTCCGCAGTCATCCAGGATAAGCTCAAGGAAGCCGGGGGCAAAGGGGGCGTAATTTGTGTTGACAGACAGGGAAATATAGCCATGGAATTCAATACTTCCGGAATGCTCAGGGCATATGCCACCGCCCATGGAGAAAAAGCGGTTAAGGTGTTCGAGTAACGATGAACCATGGATTGAAAAGATCTTCCTTATTGTAGGAAAGGTCATCTTCCTTATTATGGATCTTAACCGAACATCCTGAGGCCCGGGCTATGGCATGGCCGGCTGCAGTGTCCCATTCCATTGTGGGACCGAAACGGGGGTATATATCCGCTGTCCCTTCAGCCATAAGGCAAAATTTCAGGGAGCTGCCGGTGGAGACAAACTTGAGGCCGGGATGGTCTTTTTGCAGCCCTTTGATAAACATATCCGTCTGCTCATTCCTGTGTGATCGGCTGGCTATAGCTGTATACGGTCTGCGAGGAATTTTTCCTGGTAATTTTTCTGCATGTTCCATCAAATTATCCAGGTTTTGAATAGATCCGTCCTTTTTTGAATACGCTGTTATCCTGAACGCACCGATGAGATCTGAAGCAAAATACATGGTATCCTGGCAGGGTGCATAAATAACACCCATTACTGGTACCTGCTCCTCTATCAATGCTATGTTCACTGTAAATTCATCATTTCTTCGGATGAACTCCTTGGTACCGTCCAGGGGATCGACCAGCCAGAACTTTTTCCACTGTTTCCTGACCTGATAAGGGACTTCTTTCCCTTCTTCTGACAGGATGGGTATAGCTGAGGGATCCAAATGCGCTGTAATGATCCTGTGGGAGGCATAATCTGCTTCGGTAACCGGTGAAAGATCTTTCTTCAATTCAGTCTCAAATACATTTTTCCTGTAGACTTCCATGATGGACAGTCCACCTGCAAAAGCAGTATGTACCGCTAACAACATGTGTTCTTGTGATCGCTCCATCATGTAAAATGGTTAAACGTAGATAAATGAAAGAATGGTTATGCACACCACCATGTATAGAAATGTCAAGGGGGCTCCGATACGAAAGAAATCGTTAAAGGAGTAACCACCAGGACCATAAACCATGAGGTTGGTCTGGAAACCAACCGGTGTCATAAAATTGGCAGATGAAGCATAAGCGGTGATCAGGATAAATGGCATGGGATCCATGCTCAGGTTGATCGCCGTGGTAAGTGCAATAGGGAAGATGATGGCAGCTGCAGCCTTGCTGGTAATATATGCCGCCAGGATGGTGGTGATCAGGTAGATACCTGTGAGTATCCCGATCACCCCGAGCGGCTGAAAAAGCCTGATCACACCGTCCGCCACCAGGTCAGCCGTCCCGGTCTTTATCATAGCAGTCCCAAGTGCCAGCGAAAGCACAATGATCAATGCCAGGTTATAATCGATGGCCCCGGGCAATTCCCTGGGATGTGTGATACGCATGGCCATTGAAAGCACCAGTAACAACAAGAGGGAAATGAAGAGTGGGAATAAATTCAGCGCAGCCAATAGGATGGCCAGTATCAATCCACCCAGCAGGATAACACTCTTGTACCATTCAAGCTTGACCATCTCACTGACCTTGGAAATGAAATAAAAATCCTTGGTGGCCACAGTCCTGGCAACAAAATTTTCCCCGGTAAAAAGCAGCAGTACATCACCCGCCTTCAGGATCACCTCACCCACCTTTCCCTTGATGAGTTCCCCGTTCCTGTGTACCGAGACAATGGCAGCGTCATACTTGCTCCTGAAATTGGCTTCCCTAACAGTCTTATTGGTGATAGTAGAATTTTGTGAAACAACAACTTCAACTATTTCTGTCCGCGATTTCTTGCTCAGCATCCCTACTTCCGGGATGTTCAGTCCTGACCTTGATTTGACCATGTCCGCAATGGCTTCAGTTTCACCCGCAAGAATGAGGATATCACCCCTGTCCAGCAGGAAATCTGCCCCGAAAACTGATATCTTATAGCCCCGTCTCCAGATTTCCACGATATGAAATCCCGGTTGGTTCCGCAATCCGGCATCTTCAATGGTTTTTCCGATGAGGGGGGACTTATGTACTACCTTGGCCTCAACCATGTACTCCCTTCGTCCCAATGATAACTGAGCGAGGGTATCCGGCTTGGTGGGCAGCAATCGCTCACCAAAAAAAAGCAGGTATAGGCTACCAACCACTATCATGGGAACGCCTACCACGGCAAAGTCAAATATCTTCAAAGGTTCCAGGTCGGGGATAATGGTCTGATCCACTATCAGTCCATTTACGATCAGGTTTGTGGAAGTCCCTATCAGGGTGGCAGATCCCCCGAGGATGGCTGCATACGAGAGGGGTATAAGAAATTTTGACGGAGAGATATTATTCCGTTTGCACCAGGAGTGTACATAAGGGATCATCACCGCAACAAGGGGTGTATTGTTCAGGAAGGCTGAAAACCCGGCGATCAGTAAGGTCATACGGCTCATGAACCCTCGATAACTGCGGGCCGATTTAAACAAGCGGTCGAAGATCACCTCCACCACAGCGGTCCGGCGTATCACGTCCCCGATTAATAGCAACATGATGACTACAGCAATTTGCTCATTCCCAAAACCTTTTAAGATCTCCGCAGGGGTAAGAACACCGAATATGCCCAATACAATCACACCGACCAGGAAAGTAAACGCAGGGCCGAGGATCTCCCTGTAGAGGGAAATGAGGATGAACACTAGGACAATAAAGACAAGTATCTGGTCGAAACTCAGCATAATTCACATGCCGGTAGCTGAATCTATAAAGTAAAGAAAATTAATGAACAGATAAAAATTTTAAACCTGGAGACGGCTCTTAAAGGGCAGGAATGTCATAAAATCTGCGTGATGTACAATGTATGCCTCAACCGAACGGTTGACATGATCCCCTTCCCCGGCATGAGCTGCAATAATGTGGCATACCTCGGGAGGAACATCACAGGATTCCGCCAGGGATACGCCGGAAAATGGGTGGCGCAGGTATTTACCATAGCTACCCTGTACAACTTTTCCATCTTTCTTCTCGTACTCCAGGAGTTTTCCCACATCGGCCAGTATGGCTCCGGCAATCAGAACATCCATGTTTACCGGGAGCTCTCCTCCAAAATGTGACTGGATTTGTTTTCCACTATCCCTGGCAATGTGAACCACACATCTTTTATGTGCCATGAAACTAACATCCAGGTCTTCAACCAGGAGGGTAAATGGGATCTCATCCAGGTCTTTAGCAGACAAAGCACTTTTTGACAATGCCAGCTCCCAGGTCCTGGCTGTATTCTGACGCAGGTCAGGATCTTTGATCCATTCCAGTTCAGGCCAGAGTTCATTTACTTCCATCATAGCTTTTTCATTTTGATTGGTAATTAATACCTGTTCGGTTCAATGCTACAGGGCTGCAATGATGGCATCTGCCATTTCAGTGGTAGAAGCAGCACCCTTCTGAAGGACATCTTGCCTGCCCGTCAGTTTGAGCATATCATATGTCCGTGCCTCTCCATGGCTTACCACCCTTCCAATAGCCGACCTGATCCGGCCTGCAATATCGTTCTCGCCCAGGTGGTCAAGCATCATACATGCCGATTCAACCATGGCGATGGGATTTACAATACCAACAGGATAATCGGCATATTTTGGAGCTGAACCATGCGTTGGCTCAAAAACTGCCACTTCTTCTCCTATATTTGCACTACATGCAAAACCGAGTCCCCCGATAAGTCCCGCAAAACCATCGGAAACAATGTCCCCAAACATGTTCCCTGCTACAATAACACCATAATCTTCAGGATTCTTGGTTAGCCACATCATCTGGGCATCAATATTTGTATTCCACAGTTCAATATCGGAAAAATGCGATTTCTGGATCTCCTTGGCCAGCCTGAACATGAGGCCAGAAGTCTCCCTGATGACATTTGGTTTTTCACATACTGTCACTGACCTGTACTGATACTTCCTGGCATATTCGAAAGCAGCCAATAATATCCGTTTCGTGGCCCCAACGGTGAAGATCCTGGTCGAAACTGCCAGCTCAGCCTTCGGAACATTTGAAAAGTTCTTTTGAAATTTTGGATGGCTGAGCAGGGCTTCGTATACACTATCAGGAGGATCTGACCATTCAACACCACCATAGAGACCCTCTGTATTCTGCCTGAAAATCACCACATCTATTTCCGGCTCTTCAACCGTGTTGTTCGGTCCCTTGCGAATAAAATTAAGGGGATTACCCTTATAGGTACGGCAGGGCCGGATACATACATCCAGGTTGAAGTGTTGCCTTAATCCCACAATCGGACTGGAATAGACCAGTCCTTTTCCCAGCAGCGAGGGATCCAGTTCCTCGGCAGCTTCTTCCTTGGGTTTCGATGTAATCGCCCCAAAAAGCCCAATTTTATGCCTGGCCAGCAGATCAATGGTCCGGTCTGGCAGGGGATTTCCTTCAGCTCTCCAAAATTCCCAGCCAATATCAGCATTTACATATGCTGCCTTGAATCCCGCAGTATCCAGGATGCGTAGTGTTTCTTCCAAAACTATTTTCCCTATGCCATCACCCGGCATGGTAACTATGGTCCTTTTGCTCATTTTCTAATTCGGCTTTGAGGATATTTAAAAGAAGCTTAAAAATAGGAGAAAAAAACAAGATCCATTTTGTCGGGGATGTGTTATTTATCACTTATTTTATAAAACATTTACCTATCCCGAACATCTCAATGAATCCACTATCAGACCTTGACAATGCACTTCTGTGGAAATATTTTGAAGATATTTGCAGAATCCCGAGGCTATCCAGGAATGAAGGTCAGGTCATAGATTTCCTGCTGGCATTTGCCCACGAACATAAGCTTCAAGCCAGGAAAGACAAAACAGGCAATGTATTGATCTCCAAACCTGCCAGTCCCGGAATGGAAAATCGGAAAACAGTCATCCTTCAGAGCCACATGGATATGGTGGGTGAGAAGGACCAGGACAGTCCACATGATTTTAGCCAGGATCCCATTGTCCCAATAATCGATGGTGAGTGGATTAGGGCCAGTGGTACCACCCTGGGGGCCGATGACGGCATCGGCATAGCGGCCCAGATGCTTATCCTTTCAGACCGAAACCTGGAGCATGGCCCCATTGAATGCCTATTTACGATGGATGAGGAATCCGGTATGACCGGTGCACAAAACCTCGAACCTGGTTTTATGACCGGTGAGATCCTGATCAACCTTGATTCTGAGGACGAAGGTGAGTTGTTTATCGGTTGTGCCGGTGGCATTGATACAATCGGCACGTTTACATTTAAAACGAAAAAAACCAATGAGGGATCAGTTGCTTACAAAATGTCTGTAGCTGGACTGAAGGGGGGGCACTCAGGAGACGAGATCCATAAAAGTCCGGGTAATGCCATCAAGATCATGAATAGGTTCTTATGGAATGCCGGCAATGATTTCCGGCTCGCCCTTTCAAATTTCGATGGGGGAAATCTGCGGAATGCAATTCCAAGGGAAGCTTTTGCCATATTTACCATACCGGCTGATTTGGTGAGAGATTTTGAGGATTATTATCAAGAATTTACCGATGCCCTCCTGCTGGAACTAAAGGATTTTGAACCGGAGCTAAGCATCCAGCTTTCCAGGTCAGAACTGCCGGAAACCATCCTGACCCGAAAAAAACAACTTGGTTTATTACGTGCGCTTTATGCATGTCCCCATGGGGTCATTACCTGGAGTCCTACCCTGAAAGGCCTCGTGGAAACATCCACCAACCTGGCATCAATAAAATTTACAGAACCCAGCAGGGCCATTGTTTTAACTTCCCAGAGATCTTCGGTTGATACTGCCAAGAAAGATATTGGTGACCGTGTGGCCAGCTGCCTTGCCCTTGGTGGAGCCATTGTTGAACACAGTGATGGTTACCCTGGATGGACCCAAAACCAGGATTCGGAGATCCTGAATATCACCAAAGGGATTTATGCCGGGCTGTTTGGACAGGAACCCATTGTGAGGGCTATTCATGCTGGATTGGAATGCGGGTTGATCCTTGAAAAATACCCGGGACTGGATATGCTTTCTTTTGGTCCAACCATTAAAGGAGCCCATACACCATCAGAGAAAATCAACATTCACACTACTGGAAAATTCTGGAAGCTTTTGTTGGAGGTCCTCGAAAGAATTCCTGAGAAAAAGTAGTTTATTTACCAGTCATCTTCCACAAATTCTGATTTACCAACCCCACATACCGGGCATTCCCAGTCCTCCGGTATATCATTAAAGTCTGTCCCGGGATTGATCCCTCCGTCAGGATCTCCTTCCACAGGGTCATATACAAAGCCGCAGATGGTACAGCGGTATTTTTTCATAATTTGAAATTTTGCCGTAATTATACTAATTAAATTTTTGATAATAAGGAGAGAATAACATTTATTAAAGAAATGATTTATCTTTACGATTAATGGCTATGGATTCGAAAAATATTCGGGAGGTGATGCAACAGTTTGATCCGGTTTCCCTCGGGGAAATGGATGCTGTTAAACTGATGAACCGCACTGACACCAAATTTGTATTCCATACCTCCAAACTGGCAGATCTTCTCAGGCTATCAATGGAACAGTATCAGGTACTTCAGATAGGGGAGAACCGAGACTTCATGTACAATTCCCTTTACTATGATACAGCAGGACTGGACCTGTATCTGGACCACCACAACGGAAAGAGGCCCAGGTTCAAGGTCAGGTTCAGGGAATACCTGGAAACAGGGACGGTATTCCTGGAGGTCAAACGAAAAACCAATAAGAACCGAACTCGTAAATCCAGGATTCAGGTGGAGGAGATTGAAATGGAACTATCCGGAAAATCCATTCAGTATATTGAAAAAGTGGCTCCCCTTAAGGTAGCATTCCTCAAGCCGGCAGCATGGACCATTTTTCGCCGGATCACACTGGTTGGGAAAAACAGTCCCGAACGAATCACCATAGACTACGAACTATCGTTCCGGCAGGGAGATCAGGAAAAACACCTCCCCTTCTATACCATTTGTGAAGTCAAACGGGATAGCTTGTCGGGCCATTCTGCATTTATCAAAACCCTGAGAGGATTGTCCATTTTTCCCGGGAATAGCAGCAAATATTGTCTTGGAACTGTCCTGCTGAATGAAGGTATCAAGAACAATCGCTTTAAAGGCACCCTATTAAAAATAAAAAAACTCGAAAATGTTAACAGATCTTATCCTGCTGCAGGCTGAGCAGCTTCCTCCAGATTTATTTGATACGAAAGCATTATTGAACTTAGTGGTTCGCTTTTCATTTAATTTGCTGGTCGTTAGTATCATTGTAAGGGGCTTATATTACACCATTACCCGCAAAAAGAATTACATGTTTTCTTTCATGCTGATAGGTGTCGTTGTTTTCCTGGTCTGCTTCCTGATGAATAAGCTAGGGATAGGCATGGCATTTGCCTTGGGACTTTTCGCCATATTCGGGATCATCCGTTACCGCACCAATCCTATCCCCATCAAGGAGATGACCTACCTTTTTGTGATCATTGGTGTATCTGTTATCAATGGTCTCACCACAAAGAATGTCACTTATTTTGAACTGGTTTTTGCCAACATCATGATCATCCTCGTAGTCTATATCCTTGAGCGGGTATGGTTGATGAAAAATGAATCAAAGAAAGTGATTGACTATGAAAAAATTGATCTGATACGGCCGGATAAAAGGGCCGAACTTGTGGAAGATCTTAAGCAACGAACAGGATTGCCGATCAACCGTGTGGAAATCGGTCGGATCAATTTCCTGCGCGACACTGTCAGGCTGCTCATCTATTACCAGGAAGATCGGAGCAATAATATTGTCGATGATGTTGAGGTAGGCACCTATGAAGACGGCAGGATGGATTAGCCTGGCACTATTCCACCTGCCAGACAGCATCCAGCAGGGTGCCATCCACCCATTTCACAACAGCCACAACTTTATCGGTAAACCCGGGCTTATCCGGTATCCCGCAGATTTTTTCGGCCTCCTCCTTCAATTCTTCCAGGCTTCGGAGAGGCAGGTCTGAACCTTTCACTTTTTCAAGCAGGTCTTTCCTCAGTGGATTGATGGCTATGCCCCGCTCGGTGACGACGACATCTATCAGTTCACCAGGACCGCAGAGGGTGGTGACCTCATCACGGATTACAGGGATCCTGTCCCTGAACAAAGGTACAGGAAGGATCACTGTTTTGCTGAAGAGGCAATTCTGCCAACCGCCTATCCCGTGCAGCAATACCCCATCAGAATGGGTAACCACATTGGCGTTGAAACTGGTATCTATCTCCGTGGCACCGAGGACGACCACGTCCACCATGCCCGCAAAATTCCCCTTGCCATGGTAATTGTAACTGGTTAAAGGGCTGGTCCATATATGTTGTGGGTTCTCCCTCATGGAACGCACACCATCCAGGTCAAAGGTCTGCCCGTCAAGGATGTATTCCACAAGCCCTTCTTCAAGCATGGATACCAGGTAACGGTTACTTCCCCCGCGTGCAAACCTTGCCTTTATCCCTTTTTCCAGCATGATCTTTTTGAAGTATTCCCCTACAGCCAGGGAGGTCCCACCTGCCCCACTCTGGAAGGAAAATCCATCCTTAATGATACCGGTCACATCGCAAAACCTGGCTGTCAGCTCTGCCAGGTAGAGCCTGTCGGGACTCCTGGTGATCCTGGTTGTCCCGGAAATGATTTTCTCAGGATCACCGATATGTTCCATTTCCAGTGTAAAATCCACATGGTTTCCCTGGATCTGCCAGGGTATGCAAGGAAACTCTACCATATTGTCCGTGGCAACAATGACTTTTTCGGCATACTGGGAATCTGCCAGGGCAAAACCCAGTAAACCACTGGCCGAAGATCCTTCAAGTCCATTTGCATTCCCAAAGGGATCAGCACATCCGGCCCCGATCACGGCAATATCGATATGTATTTCTCCATCCTGAATGGCCTGGTACCTTCCCCCGTGTGAGCGCAGCACTCCCTGTCCCTTCATTTTCCCATCTGAGGTAAATCGTCCCAATGGCCCATTCATGCTCCCTTCGATATGGTGAATGGTCCCGTCCTCCAGGTATGGTATCAAATGCTGATGGCAAGGAAAAGAAGCCGAAGGGAACCAGACCAGGTCCTTTACTCCTAATTCATGCGCAGTATCAAAAACCTGGTTCGCCAGCAAGTCGCCATCCCTGAAATGATGATGCGTGGAAATGGTCATCCCATCCTTTAATCCGCATTTCTTTAAGGCATCTTTTAATGAAGCTGCCCTTTTATCCCCCCCTGAGGGAAAATTGTTACTGGAACTTATCAGGGGACCATATTTTCTGCCTTCCGGTATAAATTTTCCAACTCCCTGGTATGGGACCTGCGCTGATCCGTTTACCTCTTTTGGGACCTCTCTGCCAGCTGCATTGATAACTGTTTCTTGCTTACTCATCTCTCCAGTTTTCAGGTATTAAATTCATGGACAAAGCCAGATCGATGGTATGAAGGGCCCGTTTCACCACCGGGGCATCTATCATCTTGCTGCCCAGGCTCACTACTCCCAATCCCTTCTTCTCAGCCTTCTCATAGGCATGCACAATCATTTTGGCCCTGATGATCTCCTTTTCACCGGGCTTAAAAACATCATGGATCACCTGTATCTGCCTGGGATGTATGCAGCCCATCCCTTCAAAACCAAGCCCTTTAGAAATACGGGCCGTATCTCTCAATCCCTCTTCATTTCCAACATCAGAATAAACTGAATCTATGGCTTGTATCCCGGCTGCCTTGCATGCATTCACCAGGCGGGTCCTGGCATACAGGGATTCATCCCCGGATGATGTGCGCCCTACCCCTAGATCGGCTGTATAGTCTTCCAGTCCAATGGCCATGGCGACTATATTTTCAGCCGAACCTGCAATCTCAAAGGCATGTTCCACCCCAAGGGCAGATTCAACAATGGGCATCAGGTAGATCTCATGACTCCCGGCCAGTTTTTCAATGTGTTCATTAACTTTATGAATTTCACCAGGTGATTCAACCTTGGGAATAAGAATGAGCTCCGGTTTCATGGGTACGACATAGTCCAGATCAGTTAATCCATCTGGCAGTTGGTTTATCCTCACCATCCTTTCCGCACCATAAAAATCAACAGATTGCAGGGCATTCCGAACCAGGAACCGGGCTTCCTGCTTTTTTGCAGGCGCAACAGCATCTTCCAGGTCAAGAATAATTCCACAGGGATCATGGACGCCAGCATTCAACATCATACTGGGGGTATTTCCAGGCAGGTACAAACGGGTGAAGCGGAACCTGTCACGCCGACCTCTTGCGGAACGTTGTACTTTGCTGTCGAGCAGGTACGCCCTGTCACTGTCAATTACCTGTTTCAGGGCTGCTTCAAGCCTGGCGGCAAGCACAAATTCCAGTGCCCCGCTATCCTGGATCTCCACCCGGGCATGGGCCACTTGGAAATTCTCCAGCATCCTTATCGCCAGCTCCCGAATCGAACGTCCGTAGAGTTTTTCAACTTTACTGTCAAGGTTTATTGTAATGCCCCCGGAACTTACTCTTTCTACCTCTACCAGGCAGTCCGACCTGATCCTGTCTCCTGCATTCCCGGCTATACCAATTTTCGCCATTTGATGATCATTTCCACCAAAGATAGCAAGAGTTTTTTTCAAAGGGGAAGGACGGGATATGCTTAACAATATGATCTACGCTACTATATGATTAAATTAAATTACAT
Organism: uncultured Bacteroides sp.; assembly: GCA_964642325.1. Lineage (GTDB taxonomy): Bacteria > Bacteroidota > Bacteroidia > Bacteroidales > SM23-62 > SM23-62. The sequence goes on from CAZXOJ010000004.1 coordinate 36,003, forward strand.
AGCATTGATAATTTGGAGATTTGTCTAATTTAGTGAGGCATATTATAGCCCACACAGAATTTTAATGAAAAGGATGATTTACAAACATGCAAAAATAACTAAATGGATTTTTTGTGTTGCGTTTTTTATGTATTCAGCCGCTCTTCAGTCTCAAAGATTGAATAGTAATTCAACTCAAAAAGCAGAAATAAAAGATCTGTACCACTATAGTTCTGTATTTTCTGCGCAAAGAAATTATCGGATTTTTTTACCTCCTGGTTACAATGAGAATATTACGAAAAGATATCCTGTCATTTATTTTTTTCATGGTTGGGCACAGCGTTATTTTGGATCAATGGGAAAGGGCTATTCCGATTATGACAAAGGCGACGAAAACAAT
>CAZXOJ010000005.1:0-2976 GCA_964642325.1 uncultured Bacteroides sp.
TGTGGTTGTTACAGATGTAAATCCCTTTCGTTTAGATTTGGCCAAAAAGCTTGGTTCACCTTACGAAACAATTCCCATTCAGGATGCTTATGAAAGTGTTCACTATTCGCTAAAACCACTTTTTAAGGATTTACCATTTGATCTTGCTGAAGAAAATATACAGGCCAGGATCAGGGTAAAAAGAAGATGATCAAAAAAAATAATACAGAGAGAACCATGAGCAGAGAAACCCCTATAGATTACCATATCGTTACCTCCAAGATCAATGAACTGGGTATCTGTGACCTGGGCCAGGCCAAGATCAGGGAGATCGTGAAAGTGGTAAACGAGATTGAAGCAGTCACCGGCGATGAGTTTATCCGGATGGAAATGGGGGTACCCGGACTGGAACCAGTCAGTGTAGGGACAGAAGCTGAGATCAGGGCCCTTGAAAACGGCGTGGCCTCAAAATATGCAAATATGGAAGGGGTCGCCGAACTGAAGCAGGAAATATCAAGATTCTGTAAATTATTCCTGGACCTGGATGTATCTCCTACTTCCTGCGTGCCGACAGTAGGGAGCATGCAGGGAAGTATCGCTGCCTTCATGGTGGCCAACAGGAACGACAGGAAAAGGGAAGGGACCCTCTTCCTGGATCCGGGCTTCCCTGTACAGAAACAACAATGCATTGTACTTGGACATTCCTACCGGACTTTTGATGTCTACCAGTACAGAGGGATCAAGCTCCGGGATAAAATAAGGGAATCCCTTGATTCTGGCAAGGTTTCCAGTATCCTGTATTCCAATCCCAACAACCCCTCCTGGATCTGCTTTACCGAGGATGAATTAAAGATCATAGGTGACCTGGCCACTGAATACGATATCATTGTGATAGAAGACCTGGCCTATTTTGGCATGGATTTCAGGAAGGATGTGTCTGAACCCGGAAAGCCCCCGTTCCAGTCCACCGTCGCAAAATACACCAAAAATTACCTCCTCCTGATCTCCTCTTCCAAGACCTTCAGTTATGCGGGACAGCGGATCGGGATGATGGTGATGTCTGATGATTTGTTTCACAGGAGGTATCCCGATCTGCTGCGTTATTATACAACAGACCGCTTCGGTCATTCCATGATATTCGGGGCCCTGTATGCCCTGTCTGCAGGGGCCAGCCATTCCGCCCAGTATGCCCTGGCGGCCATCCTGAGAGCCGCCAATAACGGGGAGTTTAACATTGTGGACGAGGTTCGTGAATATGCTGAACGGGCCAGGATCATGAAGGAATTATTTACCAGAAACGGTTTCAGCATCGTATATGACAGGGATATCGACAAACCCCTGGCAGATGGATTTTATTTTACCTTCAGCTATCCTGGTTTTTCAGGAGCCAGGCTGTTAAGGGAACTTTTGTATTACGGGATCAGTGCCATTGCCCTCGAGATAACCGGTAGCGAAAGGAAAGAAGGATTACGTGCCTGTGTATCACAGGTTGGTCTAGACCAGATGTCTCTGTTAGAGAGGCGTTTACAGAGATTTGTAAAGGATCATCCTGTTGAAGAACAGGCATGACCTGATAATATTCATGCAGGACTGCATGAGGACTATTAATTAGAATTATTATTTTAGCTAATTCTTAGGCTTAAAAATAAATTTCAAATGGCTAAGCAGAGAGGTGCGATTGTAGTGGATATTGAACGTTGCAAAGGTTGTGAACTCTGTATAGAGTCATGCCCGACCAGCGTAATCCGGATGGAAAGAAAAGTTAACGGGAAAGGTTATCATTTTGCCTACATGGAAAACCCCGAGGAATGCACAGGTTGCAACAATTGTGCTATCGTATGTCCCGATGGCGTGATCTCTGTTTACCGGGTGAAGGTAGAAGCCTAGGGATATTAACATTTCAGCATGAAGAAAGAACTCCGTTTATTGAAAGGAAATGAGGCCATTGCAGAAGCCTCCATCAGGGCTGGTGCAGATGCTTATTTCGGATATCCAATAACCCCGCAGTCAGAAGTGATGGAGTACCTGATGTGGGAAAAACCCGAAGAAAGGACAGGCATGGTTGTTTTACAGGCTGAAAGTGAGCTGGCTGCAATCAATATGGTATTCGGCGCTGCCGGCGCCGGTCGGAAAGTCATTACTTCTTCTTCCAGTCCGGGTATATCACTCTTCCAGGAAGGTATCTCCTATATAGCAAGTGCTGAGCTTCCTTGTATTATCGCTAATATAGTGCGTGGAGGCCCCGGACTTGGGACCATCCAGCCCTCCCAGGCAGATTATTTCCAGGCCACCAAGGGTGGGGGCCATGGTGACTATCACCTGCTGGTACTCGCGCCTGCCTCTGTCCAGGAAATGGCTGATTTTGTTCCCCTTGGGTTTGACCTGGCCTTCAAATACCGCAATCCCGTGATGATCCTTACAGATGGATTGATAGGGCAGATGATGGAAAAAGTGGAACTCTTTGAACAGATACCCAGGGCTACAGAATTTGACCAGGACTGGGTGTCAACTGGTAAAACTCCCGACCGTGAGCGGAACATCATTACCTCGCTTGACCTTCAGGCTGTTGATATGGAGAAAAGAAACCTCAGGTTGCAGGCCAAGTATAAAAAAATGAAGGAAAATGAAGTGAGGTTTGAGGAGATCTCCTGCGAGGATGCTGAATACCTGCTGGTTGCATACGGTTCCAGTGCAAGGATTTGCCAGAAAGTAGTACAACTGGCAAGGGATAAGGGGATCAAGGTAGGGCTGCTCAGGCCCATCACCCTCTATCCTTACCCGACAGTGTACTTAGAGGAAATCGCCGGGAAGCTGAAGGGAATACTTTCGGTTGAAATGAGTGCAGGGCAGATGATTGAAGATATCCGCCTGGCTGTAAATGGAAAGATCCCTGTTGAACATTATGGGCGTTTCGGAGGGATGGTACATTCCCCGAATGAGGTCCTGGAAGCCCTTGAAAAAAAAATCATTAAAGCATGAGTACAGAGGCAAAGAGCA
>CAZXOJ010000005.1:3076-34974 GCA_964642325.1 uncultured Bacteroides sp.
ACAGAGGCAAAGAGCATAGCTATAAAAGACATTATAAAAGAGGAAAACCTGGTCCACAGAAAATCTCCCCTGATGACCGACAAGATGCTGTCTTATTGTCCGGGTTGCGGACACGGGACAGTTCACCAGATCATTGCCGAAGTTATCGACGAGATGGGTATACAGTCCGACACCATCGCCGTGGCACCCGTTGGCTGTTCTGTCCTGGCTTATGAATTCATAGATATTGACTGGCAGCAGGCGGCTCATGGAAGGGCACCGGCAGTTGCTACGGGACTGAAACGGGTGATGCCGGATAAATATATTTTCACCTACCAGGGGGACGGAGACCTTGCTGCCATTGGTACAGGTGAGACCATACATGCCTGCAACCGTGGTGAACATATTACCATCATTTTTATCAATAATGGCATCTATGGGATGACCGGGGGACAAATGGCGCCTACCACCCTTCCCGGGATGGTGTCATCCACCTCACCATACGGACGGGACGTCAGTACCATGGGGAACCCAATCAAGATATCAGAGCTGGTAGCCCAGTTGCCAGGCACCTATTATGTTACAAGACAGGCCGTGCATAAGCCCGGCAATGTAAGGAAGACCAAGAAAGCCATCAGGAGGGCCTTCGAGAACCAGGATCTGAAAAAGGGGGTATCACTTGTTGAAGTGGTATCAAATTGTAACTCAGGCTGGAAAATGTCTCCTGTCAGGGCCAATAAATGGATGGAAGAGAATATGTTCTCCTTCTACCCACTGGGTGATATCAAGGTAGATGGTGAACTGGTAAAATAAGGAATAAAATTCTTTCAATATGACTGAAGAGATCATAGTCGCAGGGTTCGGTGGACAAGGGGTACTCTCCCTTGGAAAAATACTTGCCTATTCCGGGATGATGCAGGACATGGAAGTCAGCTGGTTCCCCTCCTATGGCCCGGAAATGAGGGGCGGTACTGCAAATGTAACAGTCATCCTGTCTGATGACAGGGTAAGTTCCCCGGTATTGAACGAATATGATACGGCCATTTTATTGAACCAGCAGTCCGTCGATAAATTTGAATCCAAGGTCAAACCAGGTGGATTACTTGTTTATGACGGGAACGGGATCACCACCCATCCCTCCAGGAAGGATATCAGCATATTCCGCGTAGATGCAGCAGATGCAGCCGCAAAAATGTCTACTACACGTACCTTTAACATGATCGTACTCGGTGGTTACCTCAAGATCAAGCCCTTGGTAAAACTTGAAAATGTGCTTGAAGGCTTGAAAAAATCATTGCCTGCCAGGTACCATCACCTGATCCCCGTCAACGAGGAAGCCATAAAGAGAGGGATGGAGATCATCCACGAGGTCGCAGAAGCCTAAAAGAAATAAAACACACCTATCAGGGCACGCAGGTTACCCACTGCTTTGGAATTTTCTACCAAACCCTCATTATTGATGGTACCAAAGGCAGCAACCGTATATTCCAGTTCCACTCCGAACCTCATTTTGCCTACATTGTACAGTAACCTGGGAGATACGCGATAGATGAAATCGATCTCCCCGCGGGTCCCCCATATTCCCTCTGAAATAATATCCGTACCCGCACCCAGGTTCTGGGTATACCCCGCAAAGAGCCCGGGTTGCCATTTAGGATTATTCGAGTGGATCTCAGTCCAGAACGAATAACTGCTAGTCGGGGCATAAGTCATCCTTCCTGTTACCGGATCAACTGATGTATTGCCAAAACTACTGATCATGAGCAAATCGTAGTTGTTCTGTCCGAATGCCCCTTCTGCTTTGATAGTTAGTTTTTTGAAGGTCAACTTGCCGTAGAGTTCAGTAAGAAAGCTACCTACTCCTTCAGTGGTATGATAACCCTGTTCTGTTTCAATTAGTGGGACCAGCCTTTTAAAACCGGCTCCACCCCCAAGGACTATACCTGCGCTACCTGTGGATGGGGCCTTTTGATACTGGGCATGCAGATGCAATTCGGGGATCATGGAATTACGCAAAGCACGTATGCCTGCAGCCGATGCAAAATCTGCATGGGAATATGCTACTACAGATAATTTTATTGGTCCCACATTATGGCTCACCCTGATCTGGGGATTTCGAGCAAATGGTTGAAATGGGGCACCGGTGTTGAAGCTGAGTACAGCCGGAAAACATTCCGGAACGAACATAGGATTCCAGTATTGTCCCAAAAGCAGTTCAGTATGCTCCCAGTTCAGTTTCACAAATGCGTGCCGCATGCGGAATTCATTTAAGTCCACGTTGCTATGTCCGAAGAAGGACCCTTCTAATACGGCCATGGTTTTGGCTCCCAGAAGATCCGGACCGGTAATGGTGACCCTGGCGCGGGTCCTGATGGAGAGGAAGTTAAAAGCTCCCCTGGCATTGATGTCAACCCCTTCCGGGTCAAGTTTTTCCGGATGCGGCCAGAGCAGAAAATGCCCCTGCCGGGCACAGACGACTTGTCGGCTGTCGTAAAAATAATCTGAACTTATAAAACCGGAGAATTTAATCCCCCATTGTGATTTTTCCTCTTCCTGGGCGGAGAGGAAACTGCATGCAAATCCTGCGAGAAGTAAGAATAATACTTTTTTCATTGCTTTCTATTAATTGAAAAATTTATTTTGGTTTGGGAAACATCTTCTGTATAAAATTTCTTTTTTTCATTGGTTCACCCAATAATATATTCAGGTTATTTTCGGCTGTCAGGTTATCTTCCCACAGGTCTATGGCCTGCTGGTAACAGGATGCTGCTCCTTGATAATCTTCCCGGTACCTGTATGCGAGTCCCAGGTTAGTATAGCTAACCGAAAGCCTCCTCGGGGTTTCTTCTATGGCATCCTCAATCTCTATTACCCGGTTCTCGATGTAGGCCTCCATTTCCCCGGAGGCATCTGTGTTCAATCCAATCTCAAAAGTGGCCATTACCTGCTCCAGTATTTCCTCCGGCCCAATGCCATCATACACCGATCCCCATTTCTCATATATACCAATGCTCTTCCTGGCAGCCGATTCTCCCAATGCCATCAGCGAATCCTGCCCCAAATGATGATAGGGCGATGAAAGGCTGTCATAACTGAGTCCCAAAGTAAGGTATACCGCTGCCCGGTTGTTCTCCAGCACCCCGGTCTCAAAAGATCCGCGATAATGGGGATACTGACTGTATATCTCTGCTATTGTATCAAGAAGCCGGATCACCCCCTCATAGTCGTTGCTGCTGGCCAGTGCATTATAACCTTCGTATAATTTTCGTGCCGGCGCTATCCTGGGATCCACACTGAGGTTTTTACCCCGGTAGTGTGAATAAGCCAGTAGAATGGTAATAACAACAAGAGCCATCATCACATAGATGAGGGCTCTTGGTATTTTGCCGGCAGCTGGGATCATTGGGAGTGGACTTTTTCAATTAGGAATTTGCGAATTTCGATGGGAGTTTCAGGAGTCATTCGGGCCACGATAATATGGACCAGGATGGCCAGTGGCGCACCTATGATCCCGAAATACCAGGCTCCCAGCCAGTAAGCGATAAAATCATGTCCGGGCAGGGTGGCCCCCATTTTCCCGGCGATGAAATAGGTCAACGCTATCGTTGAAATAGCCCCACCGGCTATCAGTCCAGCTATAGCTCCCTGCTTATTTGAACCGCTCCACCAAATCCCCAGGAGGAAAAGCGGGAAAATGGTACATCCTGCCAGGGAAAAGGCAACGGCCACGAGTTGTCCGATCAGTGCCAGTTTCGCAAGGGCAATAGCGGTAACAATGGCTGCCATGAGAATGGTTCCCATCCTGGCAAACATCAGTTGTTTTTTGGGAGGGGCATCCGGGTTGATGGTCTTTACGTACAGGTCATGTGCAAAAGCTGAGGCACCCGCTACCAGGAGTCCGGATACCGTAGAAAAAGCAGCACTCACCCCGCCGGCGGCTAATAAGCCCACGATTAGGGGGTGTACATTACCTAGCTGAGCCGTATAAACAACAATGGCATCTTTCGCCAGCCTGCCGACCTCCGGGTTGGCTGAAAGTACTTTCCCGAATGCAGCATAGGCAGGTGCACTCCAGTAAAGTATACAGATGAAGAAGAGTCCCCATACAACCGACCACCTTGCATCACTTGCCTTGGGCACTACATAGAAACGCTGGATCACATGAGGGAGCCCGGCGGTACCCACCATGAGGCTAAAGGAAATGGCGATCCACTGGTAGAATGTTTGACCCGTTGCAGGATCAAAAGGCATGGCATATTCCGGTGCCGGTACCATGGCATATGCATGCCCGAAGGAGTTAACCAGCTGTTTTGTCTCTGCCAGAGGTATACCGGTTACAACGTCAGATACGACAGCACCGTAGCCGATCTGCGGCAGCAACCAGAAATAATCGAATTTAAAGGTCAGGATAAACAGGGGGATGATGAATGAAATGATGATGATCACATACTGGATCTGCATGTTCTTGGTTACCCCTAGCATACCTGAGATAAGGGTATAGGCCAGCACTACGGCTCCCCCTATCACTACGGACCAACCATAGGATACCCCCATGACCCATTTGAACATCAGGCCTATCCCTCCGAATTGGCCCACGCAATAGGATATGGATATCAGGATGGCGATGATGGCTCCAATGGCCCTGAGAGACTGGGAATAATACCTGTCACCGATAAAATCAGCAGCGGTATATTTACCATACCTCCGGATCTGTCCCGCCATAAGGATCAACAGTAGCACATAGCCGCCAGTCCACCCGACCACATAGGCCAGTCCATGGTACCCCGACCCGTACATCAGGGCAGCCATTCCCAGGAAGGAGGCGGCACTCATCCAGTTTGAGGCAATGGCCATACCGGAGCCCACCCTGGATATACCTCGCCCGGCGGCATAGAAATCATTCGTATCCTTGGCACGAAAAACGATACCGACCAGGACAAACAGACAGAGGATGGTGATCAGGATGATAGAAGGTCCGACCTTGAAACTGCCTTCGAGCTGGGTAGCACCAGTGGCGGCAGAGAGCATGGCTGGAATGGATATAAGCAGGAGGGGGAGTATTATTTTTTTCATAATGGAAATTTTGAATTGTTGAAAGGATGGATTATTGATCAATACCTAGGATGATATCCCTGCGATCAGCACGTACACAATACAGCCAGCAGAGTCCCACAAAAAGCACCAGCAGGAATACGGCGGTATAGAAGTAGTGAAATGGGAATCCAAGAAAGCGGCCGTCGGTGAGGAAAGATTGCGGGTGGATCAGGTAAAGTGCCATGGCAGCAGGGATGGCTTCCCTGCTTTCCGGGCTCAGTGCATCCATCATGGAGGAGTTCAATTCAATGGAGATGAGGGTTGTCCTGACATCCCCGGGACTGAGTCCCAAAACAGGAGAAACGGTAGATGCCAGTTCATTTCTTGCTTTTACATATTGAGGGTCTGTGATGTTTTCAATCTCCCCTTTGAGTTTTTCAAAGGCAGCAATTTCCTGCTTGATTGAAGCTCCCTTGTCCGGTCCTGACAGCTGCTGGATGGACCAGTTCAGACCGTTGTTCAACGCTTTCTTGTGCCCGGGATCGATAAAGTTCTTTCCGAGTACTGATAAGGAAGACTGTGCAAATAACTGGAGGTCTACATCTGAGGCCTTGCCACTGCTGACCTTATCCCATACCTGTTCAAAAGCCAGGTAGGCAGGCTCGGGGGTCGGCTTGCTGACTACTTTTAACACGATCTGGAAGCCGAAGATGGTGATGGTCCAGATAATTACCAGGGATATGATGATGTTCCGGTTCAGCCGGGCCATTTCAGTGGCAGGTTTAAAAAAGCTGATGTGATAGTCATTCGGATTTGATTCCATAAGGTTCAGGGATTGAAAAGGTTTCGGATTATAAAATGTAGCTGGTACTGTTTTTGGTTGAAGCCTGTAAATTTATACATAAAATTAATTCGCCCTGCAAGAATAAGGCGACATGGAGAAATCTATAATGATTCCAAAGAAGTGTGAGCCAATGATCGGCAGGTTATTTCCGGTAGAAGTTCATTTCATCCAGGTATTTCCAGGCAGCAGGGGGGAGGAAGTGACGTACATCCTTTCCGTTCCTTATGGCTTTGCGGATGAAACTTGAAGAGATCTCTATATGGGGGGCATCTACAATTTCCAGGTTTTCCTGTCCTGTTAAATCCACAGGATATCCCGGTCTCGGGTAAACATAGCGCCGGTAATTTTGTTGTATCTCCGCTGCATTCTTCCATTTCGGGAAGGCAGGCAGTCCATCGCTTCCCATAATGATCACAAACTGGTATGTGGGATATTTCTCCCCCAGCCAGGCAAGCGTATCAACGGTGTAGGAGGGGGTTGGCATTTTGAATTCAATATCAGCCGCCAAAAATCGCTCATCATTTCCAACAGCCCGTTCCACCAATTCAAGGCGATGATGATCGGCCAGCAGTGTTTTTCTTTCTTTGAAGGGGTTATGGGGACTGATAACAAACCAGAGCCGGTCCATATCAGTAAACTCTACCATGTAATTGGCAATGGCCATATGACCGATATGGACGGGATTAAAGCTGCCGAAAAATAATCCGATTTTCATTCCTTTTCCTGGATTAAAGGTTGATCCAGGAAGTCCCTCACGATATCTTCTCCCCGTAGCAGGGTTTCTTCCAGGTTATCATTGACCAGTATCACATCGAACTGTTTCGAAGATTTCATTTCATCGCCGGCTTTCTCCATTCTGTCAAGGATCTTATCATCCGCATCGGTGGATCTGTCCCTGAGCCTCTTTTCAAGTTCCTGCATGGAAGGAGGTTGAACGAATACAGCCAGCGCTTTTCGCCCGAAATACCTCTTCAGGTTCAGTCCACCAACAACATCCACATCAAACACTACATGTTTCTGCCTGTTCCAGATCCGGTCAAGTTCAGTTTTCAGGGTACCGTAATAATGATCATGGTAAACTTCTTCCCACTCCACGAACTCATCCTGTTTGATGTGTTTCCTGAAATCTTCCACGCTCATGAAATAGTAATCCTGGCCATCGACCTCCTGAGCCCGGGGTGGCCTGCTGCAGGCTGAAATCGAGAATTCGAGTCCCAGATCAAGCTGCAGTAAGTGTTTCACAATGGTGGTTTTGCCCGCGCCTGAAGGAGCTGAGAATATGATGGCTTTTCCTTTCATGGCCTACAGTACATTCAGTACCTGTTCCTTGATCTTTTCCAGTTCATCTTTCATCCCTACAACCAGGCGCTGAATATTGGCTTCGGAGGCCTTTGATCCGAGGGTATTGATCTCCCTGCCTATTTCCTGGGAAATGAAGCCCAGTTTTTTGCCTGCCGGGGAAGCAGCAGCAATGGTCTCCAGGAAAAACCTGCAATGATTTTCCAACCTGACTTTTTCTTCTGTGATATCCATCTTCTCAAGGTAAAAGATCATCTCCTGTTCTACCCGGCCGGGGTCTATGGAATGATTCTGTCCCAGTTCCTCCAGTGCAGAAAGGATACGTTTCCTGACAGCCAGCACACGGTCTTCCTCAAAAGGGGCCACCTCCGATAATAGCTGAAGGATGTTGTTGATCCTCAGTGTGATATCTTTTTCCAGCGCTTTCCCTTCCTGTTTGCGGAATGAGTTCAGTTCGTCCAGGGCAGCCTGGATGCTACCCCTGACTTCTATCCAGTCATCTTCCTGCAGCTTATCCTTTTCTGACAACATGGTATCGGGTAAGCGCATGGCAGCCTGTATCAGCTGTTCCGGATCGGCCAGGCCAGTATCCCCTGCGATTTCCCTCAGCTGCCTGATGTATTCCTCTACAACGGGCCTGTTGATTGACCATCCGGCCGCCCCTTCTTTGATCTCCTGGTAAATGCCCAGCTCAATTTTACCCCTTTGCAGCTCAGTGCCCAGCCACCTGCGGATCTCCATTTCCTTATCTTTCAGGAATACCGGTATTTTTACCGAGAAATCAAGTTGTTTGCTGTTCAGGGATTTTATTTCAACGGCATAGACCACGTTTCTGAGATCACATTCGGCCCTGCCGTAACCTGTCATGGAGATAAGCATAGATGATGGATTTGGTTACCTGCTTGTCAGGCAAAATTAAGATAAAGTCAGGAATTTGCAACCCGGGGTATCACCACTGCTTTCGTTTTCCAATTGCCCGTGAGGTAATAGAGGAAGGATAGTATTAAACCAATGGCCCAGCCTGCCGGAACCGACCACCAGATACCGGTTTCTCCCAGGCTCCTCGAAAATAACCAGGCAAAGGGAATACGTATAACCCACAGGGAGGCCAGGGTGATGAACATGGGGATGAGGGTGTCCCCGGCTCCGCGCAATACACCATTGATCATAAACATGCCAGTAAACAGGAGGTAGAAAGAACTTACGATCAGGAGGTATTCCGCCCCGATCCGTATCACCTCCAGATCCTTTGTGAACATGCCCATCAATTGGTATTTAAACAAAATGACAACGGCCATGACTATCAGTGTTACAGCGGTTGACATCAGCAGGGTGGCGACCAGTCCCGGTTTGATCCTGTCAGACCTGCCTGCCCCGATGTTTTGTCCCACAAAGGTAGCCAGGGCCGCAGAAAAGTTCATGGCCGGCAGGATGGCCAGGCTGTCAATCCGGATGGCAGCGGCGTACCCGGCGATGACGTTGGTGCCGAAAGTATTTACTATGGCCATGATGGCCAACATTCCCAGGGAGACAAAGGTATGCTGCAAGCCTGTGGGAAGGCCTATCCGCAGGCTTTGCCAGAAGATCTTTTTATCAAACCTGTAAGTAGGCAGGTTGAAGTCGATGAGTTTGTGGTTCCTGTGCAGGTAGATCACCGCCGTCAGGAAGGCTCCTGCCTGGGAAATGACAGTGGCTACAGCTGCCCCGGCAATCCCCCATTTGAAAACAATAATAAAGAGCAGGTCTAACCCGATGTTGAATAAGGTCGAGATCATCAGGAAATACAGCGGGGTTTTAGAATCTCCCAGTCCACGCAGGATAGCAGAGGTTGCATTGAAACCAAAAAAGGCGAGCAGTCCCGAGAGGTAAATGGACAGGTAAGTGGTTGCTTCAGGCATGATCTCTTCGGGCAGGCGGATCAGCCTGAATATTTCATCAGTCATGGGAATTCCCACCAGCGTAAGTACCACAGAGGCAATGGTCAGGAAAATATACATGGTGTGAATGGCCTTCTTCACACTGTTGTGGTCCCCTGCGCCAAAATACTGTGCAATGACAATGGTCCCACCAGAAGCCACCCCAATGATCAGGGAGATGAGGGTGAAAACGATGGGGAAGGATGCGCCTACAGCGGCAAGGGCCTCTTTGCCAAGGATATTGCCGACTATGATGGTATCGACGATGTTGTAAAGCTGCTGGAAAAGATTGCCCAATAACATGGGCATGGCAAAGTTAAAAATAAGGCGGCCTTCATTCCCGCTGGTAAGTTCCTTCATTAACCTGGATGGGATAAAAACACCAAAGGTGGGTAAATTTTAATAAATGGCAATGCAGCCAAGCGTCAAAAACCTGTTCAGGAATCCCGGTTGGTCAGGGCGTTGCCACCGGTTCAAGCTCAACGGTGAAATGCCGCATAATGGGTGCTTCAGAGATGATCCTATAGCCGGAAGTGATACTCTCCCTGCGTTTATAAATGTTTTTTAGTGCAAAGGCTACCACATCCATATGATTATTGGTGTAGACACGCCTCGGAATGGCCAGCCTCAGGTACTCTATTTCTGGATAGCGGTTTTCCCCGGACTGAGGATCCCGGTCCGCCAGTAAAGTCCCTATTTCTACTGCCCTTATTCCTCCTTCCAGGTAAAGTTCAATGACCAGGGTCTGTGCAATGAATTCTTCCCGGGGTACCCTGGTAAGGAAACGTTTCGCATCGACATAGACGGCATGCCCGCCGGTTGGTTGTTGCACAGGGATGCCTCTGTTCGCCAGGCAATTGGCCAGGTATTCGGTTTGTTTGATACGGGTTTCAAGGTAGTCATAGGCTATGCCTTCGCGTAGCCCGCAGGCCAATGCATTCATATCCCTCCCTGCCATGCCGCCATAGGTAATGAAGCCCTCGAACATGATATTGTAGGTGCAGGCCTTGTCATACCAATCCTTCTCACGAAAAGCGATGAAACCGCCGATGTTTACATTCCCGTCCTTTTTACTGCTCATGGTTACCGCATCCGGGTAGGAGAACATTTCCGTTACAATATCTGCAATGGTTTTGTCTTTATACCCTTCCTCTCGCTGTTTGATGAAATAGGCATTTTCCGCAAAGCGGGCCGCATCATATATCAGGGGAATGGAGTACTGGTCTGCCAGCGCCTTTACTTCCCTCATATTCTGCATGGAGACCGGTTGTCCACCTGTGGTATTGCAGGTCAGGGTAAGGATCACGAAGGGGATGTCATCGGCGTATTTCTCCAGCACATTTTTCAGGATATCCAGGTCTATGTTGCCTTTGAAGGGATGGAGCAGGCTGGTATTATAGGCTTCCTGTATAGTACAGTCCAGGGCCGTGGCCCTGCGGTATTCAATATGGCCCTTGGTGGTGTCAAAATGGGCATTGCCCGGGACTATGTCTCCCTCTTTGACCAGCACAGAAAACAGGACATTTTCTGCTGCCCTTCCCTGGTGGACCGGCAGGAAATAGGCTAATCTAAAGAGGTCCTGTATACTTTGCTTGAGCTTGTAGTAGCTGCTGGATCCAGCATAACTTTCATCCCCCAGCATAATCTCTGACCATTGCTGCTGGCTCATGGAAGAGGTTCCTGAATCAGTCAGCAGGTCGATATAAACCTGCTCGCTTCTCAGATTAAATATGTTGTAATGGGCTTCCCTGATCCACCGTGTCCGCTGTTCCCGCGAACTCCTGAATACAGGTTCAACCATCTTGATCTTGAATGATTCTGCAAAAGGTTCTTCCATGGGATTCTCCTGGCTTTGTTCAGGCATAAAATTAGGAAGGAGCCGGGAGCATTAAAGAGGAGATTTAAATGTTTGTGAACATGTATGCTATCAAACATACAGACCCTCACTTATCAATGTCCTGCAGGTGTTTCTGCTGATATTTATTATAGAGGCCCTGCCGGAACTTTTCTGCGCTTGACTGGCGTGCCCGATAAGCATCCCGGCTTTCTCCTTTCCTGCGGGACTCGAATAAGCCTGAGTCTTCCATTTCCTCTTCGATCTCGTTATAGTAGTAATGTTCGGCTAAAAACCGGGCCGACATTTCAAAGATCATAACGGTCCCATCATTAGAACAGGTAACTATCCCACTCCCGTCAGGAAGGAAATCCGCCACATACAGTGCATCTTCATGCGCAATGAATGTATAGATGCATTGGCCTGTGGCTACCTCCCAGAGTTTGGCCGTACCGTCATAGGATGCACTGACCAGGTAGCGGGCATCCGGACTGAAGCGGACTGATACAACCGCATAAGTATGGCCTGTGAACAGCTTATGGATCCTGCCAGAATCAACATCCCAGGTCTTGATATTCTCATCCATAGAACAACTGGCCAGGAGTTTGCTGTCCGGACTGAAATCCAAGGAAAATATATTACCACCATGGGCTGACATGGTATGAACAGGCTCGTAATACCCGGCATGCCATATGATCACAGTCTGGTCAAGGGAACCACTGGCAATCCACTTGTTGTCTGGACTGAAAGCTGCAGCCAGCGCTGTTTTTGAATGGGCTTCAAAGGTATGGATCACCTTTCCTTCCTCGCGATCCCATAAATAAAAACTATTATTCAGGCTGGTGCTCAGAAATTGTGTGGCATCCTGGTTAAAATCGAGGTTGTATACATGGGTCACAGGTTTTTTGTAAATCTTCCATGTACCATATGAAATGTCCCATATCCGTATTTCAGGGCCTCCCGCTCCCAGAAGGTACCTGCCATCATTTGAAAAGGTAAGGTACTTTACCGGATTCCGGTATCCTTCCAGCGTAGATTTTATCTCACCGGTATTTTTATCCCATAAATGGATCACCAGGTCCTCACCGCTGCTGGCAATGGTTTTTCCATCGGGACTGACGGCCATGGCATAGACAGGACCCTTGTGTTTCTTAAATGTAAACACCAGGCTTTCATCTTCCTGGGCCAGGCATAATGGCCAGGAGGAAAACAGCAGAAACGTGATCAATACACTGACTGAAATATGAGGAGGCTTCATAAGCTTGCTTTCATAAAGGTACAACGGATAAAAATATAAAAATGAGGTATACCCTCCTTGCAACCCTGTTATTTTTCACATGTCTCTTTATGCAAAACCACATAATATCATTTGAACTCCAATGAAATCACTACCATTTTTTTTATGTCTTACATTCTTCCTGATAACTACAGGATTTGTCGCGGAAGGATCTTCCAGGTATGCAGGCACCAAACCGGTTTCAGGAACAGCAATCGGGGAAGCCACCCGTTCTGGCCAGCCCGTTTCCAGTATCAGGGGGATCATACTGGATGCTGATACCCGGGTACCCCTTATTGGTGTGAGCATCGTCATAGCAGGCAGTGATCCGCTGATAGGAACCGTAAGTGATACCATAGGAGCCTTCCATTTTCATCATCTTCCTGTGGGGCGCTATGACCTGACAGTATATTACATGGGCTATGAACCGTGGACTGTGAATAATATCTTGCTGACATCAGGCAAAGAAGAGGTGGTCCGGGTCGAATTAACCGAGTCCCTGATCGAACTTGAAGAAGTAACCGTCAGGGCTAGCCAGCATAAAGGTGAGCCGCTTAACCACCTGGCTACGGTTTCGGCCCGGTCCTTTACCATGGAGGAAACGAAGCGGTACGCGGGGAGTTTCCATGATCCTGCCAGGATGGCTGCATCCTATGCCGGGGTCAGTGCCGATCCAGGCGGGGGCAACGAGATCGTGATCCGGGGGAATTCGCCCCGCGGTCTCCAATGGCGGTTGGAAGGTATTGAGATCCCCAATCCCAATCATTTTTCAGAGGAAGGGGCTACCGGCGGACCCATTTCCATTCTCAACAGTACTACCCTGGATAATTCGGATTTCCTGTCGGCTGCCTTTCCGGCTGAATATGGCAATGCCCTGTCCGGGGTATTTGACCTGAACCTGAGGAAAGGCAATAATGAAAAGCGGGAATACAAGTTGCAGGTGGGGCTGATTGGTTTTGAAGGGGCGGCAGAAGGACCTATCATAAAAGGAGCTGATGCCTCCTTCCTGGTGAACTACCGCTATTCCACCCTCGCTATGTTCAATGCGGTTGGCATCAAGATCGTAGGGGATGCAGTACCGGAGTTCCAGGACCTTACCTTCCAGTTGAACTTTCCCACAAAAAGGGCGGGGACCTTCAGTGTTTTCGGTCTGGGAGGTATCAGTCATATACATGAGGAGTATGGCAGCTGGAGGAATGATTTCGAAACAGACATGAGTGTTTTTGGTGTAAAATACACCCATCTTATTAGCGATCAGACATACATCAATACCACAATGGCTACTACGGTATCAAGGAATATTTGGTGGCACGAAAGGCAACTTGACTCCGATGCATATGAGCTGACTAACCGCGAGCGTTTTTTATATAATAATTACCTGGGCAACATCACCCTGAACCATAAGTTCAGTTCAAAGCATTACCTGAAGGCCGGGTTCAAATTCACCAGCAGCATGTTTGACCTGTTTACGGATTACTATGACGAGGAGCAGGATGCCATGGTTCGGGAGGTTAACCAGGATGGGCGGACATCCTACTGGCAGGCATTTGGTAACTGGCGTTACAGGATCACGGAGGACCTGACATTTAATACGGGACTCAACCTGCTGTATTTCAACCTGAACGGGAATTACTCCCTGGAACCAAGGGTAGGGCTGAAATGGCAATTCCTTCCGGGGCATGCCCTGAGCGCAGGTGCCGGCATACACAGCAGGCTGGAAACCCTGACCAACTACCTGGCAGAGAAGGAGCTGGAAGACGGATCCCTGATGATGCCCAACAAGGATCTCGAGATTTCCAAGGCACGTCATTATGTAATCGGCTACCAGAACAATATGATACGGGACTTCATGATAAAGGGGGAGCTCTACTACCAGGACCTGTATGATGTGCCTATTGAGGATGATCCTGCCAGCAGCTTTTCTGCATTGAACTATGCCTATGGCATCACCACCATGACGCTCAGCAATGGTGGCACCGGAAGTAATTACGGGGCTGAACTCACCCTGGAGAAGTTCTTCTCCCGGAAATATTATTTTCTGATGACCTCCTCCCTTTACGAGTCAAAATATACGGCCGGTGACGGGATTAATAGAGATACCCGCTATAACGGCAATTATGTATTCAACCTGCTGGGCGGCAAGGAATTTACACTGGGGAAGGGACATTATCCGTGGACCCTGAGCATGAGTGGACGGATCATATGGACTGGTGGCCAGAGACATACACCTATCGACCTGGAGGCCTCACGGGAAGAAGGTTACACTGTGTGGAAAGAGGAACTTGCCTGGAGCGAACAGTATGATGATTTCATCCGTTTTGATTTCAAGGCCAGCTTTATTAAGAACCGCAAAAAGAGCACACATACCATAGAGCTGGACATTCAGAATGTCTCCAACCGCTTGAATACCATGGGCGCCTACTATGATCCGGATGAGGATATGATAGATACCTGGACCCAGATGGGCATCATACCCACCATCATATACCGGGTTGAATTCTGAGCATCTTCCCAGGGCAAAATCAATAAGCACTTCTCAGCATGCCCTGATCAATCTGGTAAACTAGTATTGGTAATATTATTTTTATTAATAACTTCCATACACTATTTAAAATCAAATATAGAATGATGAATAATAAGTTAAGCCGTATTAATTGCGAAAGAAATTCACGAAAAGGATGGCGATTTACTATACTTAAGCTTTGTTTAATTTCTATTTTGCTTACCGCTTTTCAAATTTCTGTAAAAAGTAATTCACCTTACTTTGTTTCTGACACCACCGAACTGGGAGATACCATAAGGAAGACCATTCCATATTCACTTCCCTGGGATGATATGCCCATTGATTTATCGTTTGTATACGAGGAAGAGAAACCCGCAGGAAAGCATGGTTTCTTAAAAGTTTCAGGTGACAGGTTTATTTTCGAAGATGGAACAGAAGCCAGGTTTTGGGGTACAAACTTTAATAGTGCACAAAGCTTTCCATCGCATGACCATAGTGAAAAGGTAGCAAAGCGTTTGGCTAAGATAGGTGTTAATATGGTCAGGTTTCATCAGATGGATGCTGAGTGGTCCACTCCCAATATATTTCAGTTTACCAGGGGCAAGAATAAACCTAATACTTTGACTTTTGACCCTGAGAGTATTGACAGGCTTGATTACTTGATTCATTGTTTGAAGCAGGAAGGAATTTATGTCTATATGGACCTGCTGACATACAGAAGGTTCAAACCTGGAGATGGAGTTGAAGCAGCAGATAAGTTAGGCGATGCTGCTAAGCCTTATAGTACCTTTAACAGGAGACTGATAGAGTTACAGAAAAAATTCAACCATGATTTATGGACACATATAAACCCATATTCAAAGCTGGCCTATATGGATGATCCGGCAATAGTGCTTGTTGAGGTTACCAATGAGAATGACTTATTTTCACAGAATGTAACCTTGGAGCCATACAGAACGGAATTGGAAGGATTATACAGGGAGTGGGCAGCAGAAAGAAAAATAAAGGTAAGTAAAGAGAAAGTGGTATTTAATAAGGCAGATAAAAATATTCAGAACTTTTTTGTGGCAGTCACCATGGAGTACTATAAGGAAATGATGCAGCATATGCGGGAAACGGGTGTGAAGATACCAATTGCAGGTACCAATTGGACCAGGAATGCAGCACATTTGTCTGCTCAGTTGGTAGGAGATTTCACTGACAGCCATGCTTACTGGTATAGTTTCGCGCTATGGAAAGATGGTAGCAGGAATTTTATGAATGATCCAATGACAGGCAGTGCTAGCAATATGCTGACAGGTCTGGCTTTTTACAGGGTATCAGACAAACCGTTTTTTGTGTCTGAGTGGGACAACGTCTGGCCCAACGAGTGGAGGGCGGAGAGTTCACTGTTAATGGCTGCTGCAGGCTCGTTGCAGGGCTGGGGAGGATTTGCCATACATACCTATAGATATACATTAGATGAAGATGTAGATATGATCGCAAAACCTATTACATCAGATGCTATAGGGGGTGTATACTACAGGGGAGGAAGTTTCGATGCATTCAATGATCCTGCAAAATTTGGTCTGTTTTATCATGCAGCACTTATCATGCGAAGAGGAGATGTAAAACCTGCAGAAAAAACCGTCAATTTGAAACTGGAAGATCTCCTTTCCGGTCGAGGCAAAGCCCTGCAGCTTACTGCTGAAAAACACAGAGTTGAGACTGTTCTGCCTGGAATGACCAGTAATGGAGATATGGTAATCAGCCCTGATGAGAACATAGAGGATGTAGGTAGGGGAGAGGTGCTTTCGGACACTAAACAGCTTTACAGGAACATAAATAAAAAAATAGGTTGGATAGATTCACCCAACACAAAAGCGGTATATGGTTTCTTGGGCAAAGAAGGAGCATTGGAGTTAAGCAATTTAAATATCAATGTAAAGACATATTTTGCAACTGTAGCTATAAGCACACTTACGGATGAACCTATAAAAAGCTCGACAAACATGCTTTTGACGGCTATTGGAAGAGCTGAAAATACAAACACCAGGTATAATAAGGAGCACACTCAACTGTTGGATGTTGGGCATGGACCTATTCAAGTTGAGATAATTGAAGCAACCATTGAGATTGAGACTGATAAAAGAAACCTGCGTGTAATGGCCATTAATCCACAGGGATTTATTATCGGTTACATTCCATCAGAATATAAGGATGGGGTATTCAGCTTTGAGATAGGGAAAGAATATCAATCAATGTATTATTTGATACAAGATTTATAAGTGCAAAAAGAGAAGCTGCGGCCTTCGACAAAGACCCCTTATGCCTGCCTTTCCTAAATGTAAATACTAATATGAAAATCAGTTTTGCAGTTTTATTATTTTTATTAAATACTCTTTCATTCAAAACCCTGGATGGACAAACAATCCCCTATAAAAATCCAGCGTTAAAAGTAAAGGAACGGGTAGCTGATTTGATTCAGCGGATGACGATTGAAGAGAAAGTCAACCAGATGCTAAAGCTTACCCTGGTCAATTTAAAACAGGATAAAAAGGGTAGAATTACAGAAGAATCTCTTGAAGATTTATTTAAAGGAGAAAGTATTGGCTGTCTGGACCCTCCACGTTGGGATGAATTAAAGGACAGGGCAATTTCTGTTGATGGAATTGCCAGGTATTCAGAAGCGGCAGATCAGTACCTGAGGAATAATACAAGACTAGGCATTCCTGCTATTCAGGTAGAATTGAGTGGTATGCATGGACAATTGGCTTCTGATGCAACTAATTTTCCACAGACAATTGGACAGGGAAGCACCTGGAATCCGGAATTGATTGGGAGAATGGCAAAGCTTATCGCTTTTGAAGCTAGCTTATCCGGATGTGACCAGGCCTTCTCACCGCTTTTTGACCTTGCAAGAGATCCCAGATATGGCAGGGTCGAGGAATGTTTTGGAGAAGACCCGTACCTGGTTGCTGAAATGGGCAAAGCATTCGTTATAGGTATGCAGGGAGATCCTGAAATTACCAAGGACCATATTCCGGAGAACCATCTGATTAGCACTGCAAAACATTATGTGGGGTATAGTACTCCGATAGCAGGCATTAACATAGCACCAGTAGAAGTGGGTCCAAGAGATTTCAGGGATTTACATTTATATCCTTTTGAGAAAGCAGTCAGAGAAGCCAACGTTTATTCAATTATGCCTGCTTATAATGAAGTAAATGGTATTCCCGTTCATGCAAGCGAATATCTTCTGCGTGATATATTACGGAAGGAATTTGGATTTAAAGGCTATGTGTTTGCGGATTATGGTGCAGTTGCCAGGTTACACTATTCTCAAAAACTTTCTGCTAATAAAGCTGAAGCTGCAATGCTTGCGTTGAAGGCAGGAGTTGACCAGGAGGGGAGTAATTATGCTTTTTCAGAGTTGGTCAATCTGGCAAAAAGTGATAAAGAAATCGAGGCCTTAATTGATGAAGCTGTAAGAAATATTCTTGCTGTTAAATTCAGGGCAGGTTTGTTCGATAAACCTTACGCAGCGCCGAAAAATATATCTGATCTTGTTCATAGTAAAGAATCTATTAAGCTGGCACGCGAAATAGCCGAGGAATCAATAATATTACTTAAAAACCAGGATAATTTATTGCCTCTGAACCTCTCAGGTTTGAAATCGATTGCTGTAATCGGTCCTAATGCTAACCAAGTACAATATGGAGATTATAGTATCACAAAAGATAATTCTTCTGGGATTACTATTCTCGAAGGGATAAGGAATATAACAAAGGATAGAATTCAGGTTAACTATGCAAAAGGGTGTGGTATCACGGATCTCGATAAGAGCGGATTTCAGAAAGCGGTTAATGTTGCAGAAAAAAGTGATGTGGTTGTGTTGGTAATTGGCGGGACAAGCATGTCATTGGCAGGCACAGGATGGGGAGAACTATCTGAGGAAGGCGCTTATCCAACATGTGGCGAAGGATATGACAGGACAGAATTATCTCCTCCAGGCATTCAACCGGAATTAATACAGGCAATATACAAAACAGGAAAACCGATAGTCCTTGTGATGGTTCACGGACGGGCATATAGCATTAAATGGGAGAAAGAACATATCCCTGCTATCCTAGAGGCATGGTATCCAGGCGAAGAAGGAGGTAATGCTGTTGCCCGTGTCTTGTTTGGAGAGGTAGTGCCTTCAGGGAAACTTACGGTATCTGTTCCTCAAAGTGTTGGTCATGTTCCTGTATTCTATAATTATAAACCTTCCGGAAGAGGAACATATCAGAAACCTGGCACTAAAGAAAAACCGGGAAGAGATTATGTCAATTCATCAACTGATCCCCTGTTCCCTTTTGGTTTTGGTTTAAGTTATACGCAATTTGAATATTCCGATTTGATAATCAACCAAAAGGATTTGCGAGCAACAGATACGATAACATTATCGGTAAATCTTAAAAATATTGGTATTGTAAGCGGTAAAGAAGTGGTTCAAGTCTATATAAATGATAAAATCAGTTCAGTAACAACTCCGGTTATTGTACTAAAAGGATTTAAAAAAGTGAAAGTGAACCCAAATGAAACCGTGACTCTATATTTTGCAATTCCCTGCAAAGAGCTTGGTCTTTGGAATAAAAATATGAATTATGTAATTGAACCCGGAGAGTTTGAAATTTTAATAGGGGCATCTGCAGAGGATATTAGATTAAAAGATTCGATATTCATCATTAAAATATAAAATTATGAAAATGAAAGTAATTCCTTTTCTTTCAGCATTATGTCTGGTAGCGAATTTGAATGCAGAGGAACTACATATCGGGACGGCTACAACCGACATAACTCCCACACTTCCTGTAGCCTTGGTGGGGCAGTTTAACCTACGAATTGCAGATACAATTGAAACGCCACTGACAGCCAATGTGGTGGCTCTGGAATCACGAGATAAGGATAATTCGCTGGATATGGCCATAATGGTTTCATGTGATGTGGTGAAAATTCCTGCTGTTTATAGTAAGATGATTCGCGAGGAAGTAAAAAAGCAGTTACCGGATTTAGATGTAAAAAAAATCTTCCTGAATGCAACACACACACATACAGCACCAGTTTTAGAGAATGGTTCAAACTCAACATTTCAATACCCGATTCCCAAGGAGGGAGTTTTACAGGTTGAAGAATACCAGGATTTCTTTGTTCAACAGGTAAGCAAGGCTATTGTTAAGGCATGGAAGATCCGTACACCCGGAAGCGTGACATGGGGGTTGGGACATGCATCAATTGCAAATAATCGCAGGGTAGTTTATTCAGAAGAGCGTATCGACCCGGGTCCCTTTGGAAACAAAACAGCGCAAATGTATGGAAAGACCAATTCTCCTGATTTTATGAATCTGGAGAGTATTGCAGATGATGATATAAATATGCTTTTCTTCTGGGATAAGAAGGGAAAGTTAATTGCTATGACCATTGATGTACCTTGTCCTGCACAGGAAGTTGAGAGCCGGTTGGCTGTTAATGCTGACTACTGGCATCCAGTGAGAGAGAAGCTAAGACAAAGGTTTGGCAAGGACCTGTGTATCCTTGGATGGATAGGTGTGTCAGGCGATCAGTCACCACATCTTATTTACCGTAAATCAGCTGAAGAGCGAATGAGAAAACTACGTAACCTAACCCGTCTGGAAGAAATAGGGAGGCGTATTGTGCTGGCAGTTGAAGAGACGTATGAAGCCGTAAAAGAAGAAGGACAGACAGATGTACAATTAACCCATAAGGTTGAAACACTCAATTTACCAATGTTCAGGATAACAGAAGAAGTGTATCATTTTGCTAAAGCAGAACGTGATAAATATGCCGCCATGATAGATGCAGACCCAAATGCAGCTAACAGGGTTTTAACACGCAAGACATGGAATGCTGACATTGTTAAACGCTTTGAGATGCAAAAAGAAGATCCTCATCCCAAGTTGGAGACAGAAATACATGTATTACGCATTGGCGACATAGTAATATGCACCAATCCATTTGAGCTTTTTACAGACTATGGTATACGCATGCAAGCACGCAGTAAGGCTTTGCAAACTTTTACCATACAACTCGTTGGCCCCGGACATTACGTGCCTACAAAAAAGGCTGTTCATGGAGGTGGATACAGTGCTATTCCACAAAGTTGTCCTATAGGCCCTGAAGGCGGCCAGATATTAGTGGATAGAACAATAGATCTGGTCGATGAAATATTTTGTGATGATAATAATTAATGTGGTGTTAAGAATGCGAGTTATTTCTTTGATAGGCTTATCTCTACTTGGCATTTTTCAATTTACTTGTGATGCCAGTGATATAGAACATAGAAACCCAAATATCATTTTTATCCTTGCTGACAATTTAGGCTATGGTGATATTGGTTGTTTTGGTTCAAAACTTCACAGGACGCCCAATATTGACAATCTGGCAAATGAAGGGATTCGCCTAACCTCATTTTATTCCTCAGCAGGAGTATGTACTCCTTCACGAGCCAGCTTAATGACTGGTTGTTATGCGCAAAGAGTTGATATGCATATGGATGAAAATGAGAGTTGGGTCTTATATCCTATTTCTTCGAAAGGCTTGAATCCCAGGGAAACGACTATTGCAGAAATACTTAATGGTGCAGGTTACGCAACAGCCTGTATTGGCAAATGGCATTTAGGAGATCAGCTTGAATGTTTACCCCTAAGTCATGGATTCGATTATTTTTATGGGATTCCCTACAGCGAAGACATGGTTCCAGGTCATAATCCTAAGTGGCCTGATTTACCTCTTGTGCAGAACAAAAAAGTAATTGAAGCACCGACTGATTTAACTACAACAACCAGAAGATACGTTAAGGAAACTATCCGTTTTATTACGGATAACAGAGATCAACCATTCTTTTTATATTTCCCTCATAATCTCCCTGGAAGCAGTGCCATCCCGGTTGTGGATGAGACTTTTTCCGGTAAATCAGCCAATGGTTCATATGGAGATGCAATCGAAGAAATTGACTGGTCAGTCGGACAGATTGTCAAAACTGTAAAGGAATTAGGGATCGAAAAAAACACTATGATTATTTTCATTTCTGATAATGGGTCGCCACTTGGTCGCGCAGGAAGCAGTGGACTGGGTAGCAATGAACCATTTTCAGGTGCGGGATATAGTACTATGGAAGGGGGTATGCGTGTCCCCTGCGTTGTGCATTGGCCGGGTACAATTCCGGAGGGCATATCAAACAATGAGCTTTGTACGATGATGGATTGGCTGCCCACTTTTGCTTTTCTTGCCAAGGCACAAACTCCCCGGAATAGAATTATAGACGGTAAAAATATCTGGCCCCTGGTTTCCGGGGATAAAAGCGCCGAAACTCCCCATGACTTTTTCTATTATTATTTGATGGATCAACTACAAGCAGTGAGAGAAGGAAACTGGAAACTGCATTTGCCTCTGGATAATAAATATGATGGCGGGAATAAATATAAGATTTATGGTAGCAGCAGGCTGAAATTAATTGATTTGAGTAAGGATATTAGAGAAGAGCATGATATGAGTGAGCAATTTCCTGAAGTAGTACAAAGATTATTGCAGCAGGCTGAAAAGATTAGCAAAGAACTTGGCGATCCCATATACAAAGGGGAGAAAGTTCGACCTGCATTGTATATTGAGGATCCGAAGCCATTAATCTTGGAATAAATTCATAATGATTGCTTATATGCTGATGGTGAAACCAATAAGAATGAATAAAGAACGATGATACGTAGAAATTTCATAAAAACATCAGCAGCTGGCTGAATTTGCTAAAAGGCAACAACGTTATTTTTCGAGGGAAGAGTTGAATGAGATATTCAGCAAAGTAACTCCGGAAAGCATAAGACTGCGTCGGGCATGGGCTGAGTTGAGCCGGGATTCCCTGGCAGATCTCGCCAGTTTAATCCGGCAAAAAGTTAACGAGATTGCACCCGAAACCCGTATCCTGTTATGCCAACCTTTTAATGCTGACTTTGAGGGAGATTTTACGGAAGCCGTAACCAGGGCTTTTGCAGGAAATACCCGTCCAGCTGTTAGACTCTATGGGACAAGTTATGGCAGGGATAATCCTTAAAACCTGCCCGAAACATTTTTTCATCTTTTATATGGAAAACAACATTTACCGACCGATTTCGAATTGTACCATGAATCTGATACTTTTCCGCATACCCGCTTTTTTATGTCAGGGGCAAAAATAAAAAGCCTGATGACGGCAGCATTTGCTTATGGAGTAGATGATTCACGGTTCCATCCAATTCAATATACGGACAATCCTTTGGAAGAGCTAGGTTATGCAAACATGTTTACCAGAGAAAAAAACCGATTTAATGCGCTGAAAACCGCAGTTAAAGATTGTAGTGTAGTTGGATGCGAAATAATGTACGCACCTTTTGAGCATATAGTTGAAGTTTATGGGAAAAGCACTAGCAGGCCTTATGCCTGGGCAAATGTTGTCGCACGTTTAGGGATACCTCATACAGCAGCCAATGGCAAAGTAAAAATGGTTTCTGGTAGCCTGGTTGAAATAATGAGTGATGATGCCATAACAGAACTCTTAAGAGGTAGTGTTTTTCTGGATGGAAAAGCAGCATATTCTTTGTACAAAAGAGGCTTTAGTGAGATGATTGGAGCAGATGTTATGCCAGGCGGCGATCCGAAGTTTTTATACGAAGGGCTGAGTGATACTGCTGATTTTCAGGATATCAATGGATCTATAATGTACAATTTTCTTTTCTTCGGACCGGTAGGTACTGAAGGTGGCTCTTTTTTTCAATTGAATCCCTTAGATGGCGCTAAAATTTTAACAAATTTTATGGATGGCGAAGAAAAACCGGTCACTCCAGGTATGATTCGCTTTGAGAACAAACAGGGGGGGCGTGTGGCAATAACTGCATTTGACCTTAAAAACAATAGTTCATCCGCTGTAATTAATTATAAAAAGAAAGAAATCATGCGCCAGACAATAGAGTGGTTGGGGCAGGAACCTCTACCAATATTTGTCAGGCATTTACCTAATATATTTTGTATTTATAATAAATCGATATCTAACAATGAAGCGGTTGTTGTTTTTATAAGCCTGTGTTCGGATATATTCGAATCAATCACTGTAGATGTTGCTCCCGAATGGCTAAACTCGACTTTTGAACTTATGAATGAAAATGGTGAATGGCATCCCGAAATAGTGGAAGCTAATAAGCGTACCATAAAATTGAACATAAGGCTTTCATTGATGACCCCTGTTATTTTAAAACTTAAAAGGAGGCTTGAACTCTGACCCAATGGAGCATCATTCGTCCGCGTGGAACCTGGGGAGTTCCAGAGTAAATGTGCTACCCTTTTCGGGTTTGCTGCTGACCGTTAAGGTCCCTTCGTTTTTCCTGGCAAACTCCATGCTAAGGATTAATCCAAGTCCTGTGCCATCCTCATTGGCAGTGCCTGTCCGGGTAACCTGTTCATCAATCCGGAACAACTTCTCGGCCAGCTCCTCAGAGATGCCTATGCCATTGTCTGCCACCAGGATTTGAATTTCATTCCTGGATGATTTGGTACTGATGGTGATCATTCCCTTGGGCCTGGTAAATTTAATGGCATTGGAAATGAGGTTCCGAACAATGGTGCTTACCATATTCTGGTCGGCATACACCATGGTGCCCGGGCTCACCCGGTTATGCAAATGCAGGTTCTTTTCATGTGCATTTAGCTTATACAATTTGCATACAGAATTAACAACCTGGCATACATCGATGCCGGTTGGCTCAAACTTGATCCGGTCTGTCTGTGACATTGACCAGTCCAGCAGGTTGTTAAGCAGGTTCTGTGCCTGCCGGGATGCCCCATGGATCATTGTTACGAAGGTGAGCACTTCCTCGGTGTCATAGGAGGCATAATCTTTCATGAGCAGGTCTGAGAAACCCGTGATGGAACTCAGCGGGTTTTTAAGATCATGGGCAATGATGGAAATAAACTTGTCCGTGGCTGACTTGGTTTCCTGGGTTTTCCATCCCGTCATATCCCTGAAGACAGCAAAGGTCCCGGAAAACTCACCCTCTTCATACTGGGGGGTTGCAGTAACAAGGATCTGTCTTTTTTGCTTATCAGGACGAATGATGTCAAGCTCATAGCTGTTTTCTTCTCCCTGTTTTCGCAGATCGGTCTGTTCCCTGATGAATTTCCTGTTTTCGGGGGACAAAAAATCAAAGACGGTTTTGCCGACCAGTTTACCTGCGGGCATGCCGAATATTTCTTCTGCCTTTGGATTTACGAATATAAATTGATCATCCGGGTCGACCATGCCAATACCTTCGCCCTGATTGTTGATTAGCAGCCTGTAATTCTGTTCGCTCCTGTATAGCTCTTTCAGCGTGTTTTTATAGTCGGTCACATCCCTGGATATGGCTGCCACAGCAATCAGTTTGTGTTGCTTATCATAAATGGGGAATTTTTTGACCAGGGAATGGATTTTCCTGCCGTCCGGGTACATGAATACCTGATCATTCACCAGTGTTTCTCCATGCTTCAGCTTCATTGCCTTCCGGTCATCGTCCATATATTGCCTCACGTGATCAAAATCTCCATAAATCTCCAGGTCAGTCTTTCCAATCAACTGGTCTGCCGATTTCTTGCCAGCGGCGGCTGTATTGGCTTTGTTGGAAGCTATGACCTTCAGGTTGGTATCCTTGATCACAGCATGGTCCTCTACATTTTCGACAATGGCGGCCAGCAGGTCCTTTTCATGCTGAGACTTTTTTCGCTGTGTTATATCCTGGGCTGTCCCAATGGACAGGGAAGGTTTATTACGGTGATCCCTGATAACAAAAGACCTGGTCCAGATCTGCTTCTCATTTCCGGAGGGATCAATGATGCGGTATTCCAAATCCAGACCGTGGCCTTTACCAATTTTTTTGTAAGCTTTTTTAAGGTACTCCCGGTCATCTTTGTGGACAGATTTCAGGAAAGATCCAGGGTTCTGGTAGAGGCTTTCAGCTGACCGTCCAAAGACCAGTTCGTACTTTGGACTGATAAAGAGCAACTGGTCAGCTTTCAGGTCATGTATCCAGAAGACTTCTTCAATGGTGTCCACCAGGAGCTTCATGATCTCATCCTGCTTACGCAGTTCTTCCTCGGCTGCAAATTTCTTGGTGACATCATGAGCAATTCCTTCCACACCGCTGACCCTGCCGTTTTCATCATAGATCGGCAGTTCGGTATTGTAAAATATCCTGGCAGATCCATCGATATGATGAAGTTCGTTCATGAATGGAGGCTGGACCGATCCTTTCAGGCTGGCCTGTGAATGGTTCAGTGCCTCCTGGTTCATCTCATGATCGGTCAGGAATTCCTTGTAGTTCCTCATCGCCTCTTCCTGGGAATAGCCCAGAATCTTGGTGATGGAGGGACTCACATAGGTGACCATGCCTGCACGGTCATGTGAGTAGAAGATGTATTCTTCACTCAGGCTCTCAACCAGCCTCTTATATTTTTCTTCAAGCAGCCTTAGTTCAGCTTCCTGCTTCAGCTGTTCTTCAAGCCTGGCTACCTGTTGTTCAAGTTGTAAACGAATACTGGCCAATTCATCATATGTGGGCTGTCCATTCAAGAGTCCGGGAAATATTTGTACAAAAATTATCTAAAAACTGTGAAATTGCAAGGTAAAGTGCAAAAAAAAAGCCTGACTGCCCAATTGGCAGCCAGGCTTGAAAAGGCTTAGTGGTTAAGGTGTCTAGTTAAGTTTTATCATTCTGCTAACACGGGTAAAGGTAAATATATTTTCTTTATATGCAAATCCATATTCCATGATAGCGTAACACCAGCGCGTGTTTCAAGGAAAATCAACAGGCTTAGGTTAGGCGCTTCTAAAGCATAAGATGCTGACTGTAAATCTGCCTGTTCTTTTCATCAAAAAGGCAAAATATCAACAGTTCAATATGTTTGGTTGTTTTAAGAAATGCCGAAGCAGTTGAAATGGCGATACGGGCAGCAAGTTCTTTGGGAAATCCATAAATACCCGTACTGATGTTGGGGAAGGCAATTGATTTGACTTTGTTATTATCAGCAATCCATAAGGTCTGCCTGTAGGCATCTGCCAGCAGTTTTTCCTCATTGTACTGTCCCCCTCTCCAAACTGGCCCAACAGTGTGGATGATAAATTTGGCTGGCAGGTTATAGGCACTGGTGATCCTGGCATTTCCAGTGGGACATCCCCCCAGTGTACGGCACTCCTTGAGCAGCCCGGGACCGGCTGCCCGGTGTATGGCACCGTCAACCCCACCGCCGCCAAGGAGTGTGGTGTTTGCAGCATTAACAATGGCATCGACTTCAAGCGCTGTTATATCACCAAAGCTGATCTCTATTTTAGGCTTCATGTTGCCTGTCTGATACGGGCATCTATTTGCTTTTCAAGGTTCCCTTGCAGCCGGTTCATGACCTTGTCGATCTCTTTGTCTGTCAGAGTCTTGGATTCATCCTGGAGAACAAATCCTACGGCATATGATTTCTTGCCTTTTTCAAGCTTTTCACTTTCATACACATCAAACAGCGTGACTGATTTGACCATTTCCTTACCGGATTTCATGGCAATGTCCCTGATCCTGGAGAAGGGGATGGACTTATCAATGATCATGGAGAGGTCCCGCCTGACTTCCGGGTACTTCGGGATCTCTTTCATGCTAATCTGAAAACCTTTCATAGCCTTCAGCATAGCGGACCAGTTAAAATCAGCAAAATACACTGGGGTTGGAATATCAAATTGGCTGGTCAGGGAGCTGTCAAGTATCCCCATTTCTGCAATTTTAACCCCCTTGAACGAGTAGGTCAGTCCATCGCTAAAATATCCGGCATCCACTTCCTGGGCCTGGAGGGTCCCCGTAATCAGTCCCACGCGTGCCATGATACCTTCAACATATGATTTTAACTCATAGAAGTTGCCGGGTTCTTCCTTGTCAATCCAGTTACCAGTATTTCGGGGACCCGTAGCAAAGAGGGCAAGCCTTTCGGCTTCCCGGTAACCCTCCGGCTTATTTTGATCAGCTCCGGCCAGGACCTGGTAGCAGTTACCAAATTCATAAAGCCTGAGGTTAGGGCGTTTCCGGTTTATATTAAAGATGATGGTTTCGAGTCCACCGTAAAGCAAGCTTGTCCTCATCCGGTTCAGATCAGAGCTGAGCGGATTGTAGAGTTCCACTGCGGCCGGATCGTCCCTGTAATAAGCTTCCCTGCTTAGGGAGTTACACATGATCTCGTTGAATCCATTTCCACTGAGGTAATCGGAGACTAACTGTATGACCTTCTCCTTATCCGGTTTTGCAGAATAGGTTAAAACAGACGTCAGTGTGGGGGGGGAATCAACATTGTTATAACCGTATATCCTGAGGATCTCTTCGATTACATCAGCTTCCCGCCTGACATCCACCCGGTAGGCAGGGACCATCAGGTCCAGGCCATCAATGCTTTCAGATTTTATGGATATTTCGAGCGCTTCAAGAATTCGTTTGATTGTTTCCTTATCCATTTTTTTACCGACCAGCCTGTCCACATGTGCATAACTTACCTTCACAGGGAATGGCTCAAGCTTTTTTGGATATTCATCAACAATGTCGGAAGAGATCTTACCCCCTGCTATTTCCCTGATCATTATAGCTGCCCTTTTGAGAGCCAGCAGGGTCATTTCAGGATCAGCACCGCGTTCAAAGCGGAAACTGGCATCCGTATTCAATCCATGGCGTTTGGATGTCCTCCTGATATAAACAGGATCGAAATAGGCACTTTCCAGGAAAATATTCCTGGTTTTCCCGGTGACCCCTGATTGTATTCCTCCGAATACACCGGCAATGCACATGCCCGTTTCGGTGTTGCATATCATCAGGTCATCCTCTGAGAGGGATCTTTCCACCTCATCAAGCGTGGTGAACTTCGTTCCTTCTTTCATGGTTCTGACCACAACGCACTGGCCGGTGATCTCATCCACATCAAAAGCATGCAGTGGTTGTCCCAGTTCATAAAGCACAAAATTCGTTATATCGACAATATTGTTGATAGGATTCAATCCAACAGCACGCAGCCTGTTTTGCAACCAGTCCGGTGATGCTGAGACCTGGATATCAGTCAATGTAACACCAGCATACCTCTTACAAGCATCCTCATTCTCTATCCTGACTTTGACTGTCAGCTTTTGCTTGTCGACATGGAAGTCATCAGCAGATGGTTTGGTCAGTGAGACTGGTTCAGCGAGCTTCAGGAAGGCTGCCAGGTCACGCGCTACCCCGTAATGGGATGCACTGTCAATGCGATTTGGTGTGAGCCCTATTTCGAATATAGTGTCTGTCTGTATACCAAAGTATTCACTGGCCGGTGTACCTGCAACAGCATCCTCCTCCAGAACCAGGATGCCCTCATGGCTTGTCCCGAGGCCGATTTCGTCTTCCGCACAGATCATGCCCTCAGAGATCTCTCCCCGGATTTTTACTTTCTTGAGCGTCAGGCTCTTTTCCCCTTTGTAAAGGGTTGTTCCAACAGTGGCCACCACAACCATCTGTCCAGCGCTAACATTGGGTGCACCACAAACGATGTCCAGGTCCCTCTCGCCACCAATCTCCACTTTTGTCAGGCTCAGTTTATCAGCATCCGGATGTTTTTCGCAGGTCTTCACCCTGCCTATGACGCATCCTTTTAAGCCCCCCCTGACTGATTCAAATTTCTCAATACCTTCCACTTCCAGTCCGATATTGGTCAGGATGTCCCCTAACTCTTCAGGGGACTGGCTTATACTGATATAATCCTTCAACCAGTTATAGGAAATTTTCATAGATAAAACACTTGGGATACAATATCAGGCAAAAGTAGGTAAAAAAACGATTTATGTTATATTTGTAAACTGATTAAACACACCAGTATGACTGCTAAAAAGGAAAAGTTATTTCTGATCACAAATGATGATGGGATACATGCCAGGGGACTAAAGGCCCTGATCGAACTGGTGCGGCCATATGGTAAAGTAATGGTGATTGCCCCCGAGGACGGCCAGTCGGGCATGTCACATGCCATCACGGTGAAATATCCTATCCGGCTAAAAAAACTTGATGAGCAGAAAAACCTGGTGGTATATAGCAGCAACGGTACCCCGGTGGACTGTGTCAAGCTGGCATTGAGCAAGCTGCTTGACAGAAAACCCGATCTGATCATTGCCGGTATCAACCACGGCTCAAACTCATCCTCCAGCATCATTTATTCCGGTACCATGGCTGCAGCGATCGAGGGTTGTGTAAACGGGATACCCTCCATTGGACTTTCACTGCTTGATTATTCACCGGAGGCCAATTTCAGTTCCATCATAAAATATGCTAAGCTCATTCTGGAAAACGCACTCGAAAAAGGTATTCCGCAGGATACCTGCCTGAATGTAAATTTTCCCGTGAATACTTACCAGAAGATAAAAGGGATAAAGATCTGTCGCCAGAATAAGGGCGTTTGGAAAGAGGAATTCGATCAGCGCCAGGATCCTATGCATAGGGATTATTTTTGGCTGACAGGGGAATTTATGAACCTGGAGCCGAAGGCACAGGATACGGACGAGTGGGCGCTTCACCATAATTATGTCAGTATCGTCCCGGTTCAGGTAGACCTGACTGCTTACGAGGCAATGGACCAATTGCGCGACTGGACCTGTGAATCAGGATAATACCATACGGACTAAGATAAATACAATTGCTTTCGGGCTTATTGCCGGATTGTTGGTTCCTTTGTTGGCCCTTGTTTTTTTCCATTTAGTATCATCCCAGGGTAAAGCATTTCCCGAATTCATAGAGTTCATAGTATCCAGGAAGAAACTCAGCTCCTTAATAAGCCTCTCTTTAGTTCCTGATCTGCTTGTATTTTTTATTTTTATCTGGCTGAATTATCTTTATTCCGCAAGAGGTGTGATGGCTGCGGTATTTTTATTTGCGTTGATCGTGGTATTGACAAAGTTTCTTATATGAAGTATTATCTGATAGCAGGGGAAGCATCTGGTGATCTGCACGGCAGCAAGTTGATGCAGGGACTGAAAACATCAGACCCGGAGGCAGAATTCCGTTATTTCGGAGGGGACCTGATGGCGGCAGAAGGTGGTAGCCTTGTAAAGCATTACAGGCAAACTGCTGTCATGGGTTTGTTCAAGGTCATTTTCAACCTTCGGAAGATATCCGGAAACCTACGGTTCTGTAAAAAGGATATTGGAGAATATCAGCCCGATGCCCTGATACTCATTGATTATTCCGGCTTCAACCTGAGGATTGCAAAATTTGCCAGGCCAGCAGGGTTCAGGGTGATCTATTACATCTCTCCAAAAGTATGGGTATGGGACAGGAAAAGGGTTTACACCATCAGGGATAATGTCGATAAAATGTATGTCATCCTTCCCTTCGAGGTTGAATTTTACCAGCAATACAATTACCCGGTAGAATATGTAGGGAACCCCATCCTTGATGCAGTAGAGGAAAGCAAGGCAGAGGCGGTGGACCGAAAGGATTTCTGCTCACGTAATAACCTGGATGACAGTCCCATAATAGCCCTGCTGGCAGGCAGCAGGAAGGAAGAGATCAAGCACTGCCTGCCTGAAATGCTGGCAGTCATAAAACAGTTTCCCGGGTACCGTTTTGTCATTGCAGGGGCGCCGGCCATCTCACCTGATTATTATGCCAGGTTCACCAGGAACAGGGATGTGGAGATCTTATTTGACCAGACCTATGACCTTTTGATGAATGCAGAGGCAGCTGTGGTTACTTCGGGGACAGCCACGCTTGAAACAGCCCTTTTCAGGGTCCCTGAAGTGGTGATCTATAAAATGGGTGAACTGACCTACCAGATTGGCAGGCATTTTGTCAAACCAAAATATTTCAGCCTGGTTAACCTTATCCTTGACAGGGAGGTGGTAAAGGAATTATTGCAATACAGGCTCAGGAAAAAAATTGCCAGTGAATTGCACCGTATCCTGGAGGATGAAACATACAGGATGGTCATGTTGGACAATTACCGTAAGTTACGGAGCAGACTTGGCGAACCGGGGGCATACCACAGGCTTGCTGAGAGCATAGCCAGGTATATTGGAAATGAAAAATCATAGTGATGATATTATCGGGAAAATTAAAATATTGCTTCTTTGTGCTTGTTCTCCTGTTTTTGGCCGGCAAGTCATTCTCTATGGATATCAGGATTGGTGTCTTTCATGA
>CAZXOJ010000006.1:0-34382 GCA_964642325.1 uncultured Bacteroides sp.
GCTATTTTCAAAAAACTCGTAAAATTCCAGATATGCAGCACATTGTCCGGTTAGTTGTTTTACGATAAGCTGGGTTACGGCACCCATGGCATCGTTTTCAGGGATGCAGCAAAGGCTAGCTTCATCAGAAAGAAGCATAAATATCATGGCAGGAGGGAATTCGAGAAGTTTTTTCATTCCATCCACATCTTTCAGGGAAATGGCATCAAAATGATTCTCTTCTGCGATTTTCTTTACAGCAATAAAATAAGAGATGCCCTGACTCAGGAAATCCTCGTCAATGGGTTTTACAAATTCCCAGTTCCGCTTGATTTTTCCTAATACCTGGTTGACTTCGTGGTTATTGACCTGTTCACTATTCCTTAGCATTTCAAGCATCTCGAAGAATTCCACTTCAATCCCAATCCTGCTTTTAAGAGAGAGCCCCTCGTAAAGTGTATTGTACAATTTCATGTCGCGATACCCCATCATACCAACCTTAGCGTGTTTCAGTAAATTTGAGCCAGAAGCAGCAATAACGAAGCTTTTTATTTTATCCAAGGGGGCCGGATGACCTATGATATTGTATATATATTTAAATTTATATCCGAGGTCCTCAAAGACCTTCCTCAGTGCTGTTGTACAGGCCTGAGGCGCTGCGGTCACAACCCTACCATCTTTCATGTCTCCACACAGCCCCCACAAAACCATCGGCTTCTCCCTGAATTCACTTGTTATCGAAATCACTGCATGAGAGGGAATCCAGCCTGCAATACAAATGATGAGGGTGTCAAATTCCACTGCAGATAGATCCTTGATTGCCCTTCCAATATCTATATTGCCGGGATCATCAGTGACTGTCTCAGTTGTCAGTACATCAAATCCAAGTGATCGTACCTGTTCAAGTGCCTCAGCGCATTTAGCGTCGATCAGGTCTTTTGGTGAGTTTATTTCTCCAAATCCAACAAATGCAATTTTTGTCATATAATAAATTATTTTATCTCCCAAAGTGAATTAATCATATTAACTGTTTCATTTACTAAATGATCCCCACCTTTAGGTCCAACTCGATTAACCATTGCGCTGTAACCTCCCCCCAAAATGGCTCTTTCGGTTGGAAGATAGCCCTCACTTCCACTACATAATTGTACAATAAAGGTTTGTTTAGCTTTACTCAATCCCGTAATTCTATGTCCATAATCTAGATAAAGCTCAAATGGATTAGTGGCAATTACCACATCTCCAATACGCAAAACATGAAGATTTATCATACAGAATGGATCATTTTCCTGATGTAAATATCTCTCAACCAAAGCTTCTTTCTTTTTTATTATTCCAAAGTCGGTCAATTTATTATCCCAGGGTCCATATTCTTTTGTTTTTTCATTTTCTTCAATTTCTTTTAGAAACCTATTCCATGCAGTGCCAGGATCGTCAGTATTTTGAGGCTCTCGAGAATGTATTTCTTTAATTATCTTAAGCGCTTCTTCATATTCTTCCAAACTTACCTTCCTTGTAGGCAGATCAATCTCTTCTACCCTATGTTCAAAAATTATACTTGTTTGGATTGTGCTTTTGGCTAATGGAAAAACATTATCAACTGTCCGAACAAGTCTTTTCCCTATCTCGATTATTCCGGGAAGATCCCACATATTGGGCTCTCCTGATTGATAACCGCGTGGCAGGTCTCGAGGTGAAATATCACCTCCCGCACCACATTGGGCTAAAACAAATATATCCTTTGAATATTTTTCTTTTAGCTGTTTCCTTACTTCACCCCAGTAATCGGATGAAACAAGGTATTTTGCTTCCATTACCTGTGCCGGACAGGATACATTCATGATTATTCCCGTCAGCTGTTTGTTCAGATCCCAGCAGAAAAGCATGTCAACACCAGGATCACTCGGTCCCTCCAACCCAATGAAGTCGGGTCTTTTGGTTGATCCATACATTTGTGTGGTCCCATCTGAATATTGGACTCGTCGGTTATGTCCAATAACTGCATATCCTAATCCTCGACTAATGCCAGCAGGGGTGCGATTTTTCCACGCGCTAACTATGGCAATTCCAGCTTTTTCTACAAGTAATTTTCCAAATTCACTTTCATGGTCTGGGTTAGGAGCAGCGTGTGTATGTGTAGCATTTAAAAAGAGTTTTTGAATATCAAATTCAGGAATCTGCTCATCCACAAGGTTCCTGATTAAATCCTGAAGGCTCCGATCAATTGATATAACATCCACTGAAACCATTATGGCCTGTTCCACAATTCCATCCTCGCCTGCAGATTCAATTGCAAACGCAGTAACTTTAAGAGGGCTCTGTACCTCTTTTGCTATCCTCTCGTAATATTGTCCCCTTAACGAAACAGGAAATTGCGGAGTAATATCCTCCATTGCCCATCCAATTCGTAATCCACTATCTTTCAAAGATTCCGAACAAGATGTAAAAGATGCCAATATTAATATGACAGATACTATAACGAAGCATAGCTGCAGACCTGGCCTGAGTCCCTTACCAAAAAAGCCAATAAATAATCTTTTCATAAATTTAATATTGTGTTACAACTCACTTTGCTTCTTGCTCTTTTTGTAATTCTTGATCATTTTGCCAAAGTCTTTATCCTTTTTGCGTTTTTCAGCGATGCTTGATTGAAAATGGACCGTTTCTCTTTCCAATTTCAGGTAATTGTCATAGGATGCCCTGTCCAATTCACCATTCTCCACAGCCTCCAGTACTGCACAACCATTTTCATGAATGTGTCGGCAATCTGAGAATTTGCAGGCTATTGAAAGATTGGAAATAATATCAAACACAACCTCCATTCCCCCATCCGAGTCAGCCATCCCGATCTCCCGCATACCTGGATTATCAATCAGTATCCCTCCACTTTCCAGGATAAGCATCTCACGGTGGCTTGTAACATGCCTGCCCTTTTTTGTACTATCACTGATTGAATTCGTTCTCATAAGATCCTTGCCTGCAAGATTGTTGATCAGGGTCGATTTGCCCACACCGGAAGAACCCAGGAAGCAATAGGTTTTCCCTTTTTGGAGAAGTTGGATCAGCAGATCAAATCCATCCCTGCTTATATTACTGATAGCAATGACCTGAACATCCTTGATGCGTTTTGAAACCTCATTGACTATGTTGGCTAGTTCATCCTGACCGACCAGGTCTATTTTACTCAGGATTATGACAGGTTCTATATTGCCTGCATATGAAATGGCCAGATACCGCTCCAGCCTGTTGAGGTTAAAGTCCCTGTCAACTGCCTGAATGATCAGTGCATAATTTATGTTGGTGGCAATGATCTGTTTCTCACCGAATTTCCCAACAGCCTGCCGCTCAAGGATGCTTTTCCTTGGATATATCGCGTGGATAATGGCTTCATCTCCATTAAATACCGATACAGCCACCCAGTCCCCCACTGCTGGAAAACCTGATCTGTCTGTTGCTGAGAAACGCAGGTGGCCGATGATCTCAGCTTCCAATTCGCCTTTTTCCGTCTGGACTATATACTTTTCCCTGTGCTCTGCAATAACTCTTCCGATCTCATAAGAAAGCAGGTTTTGTTCCTGCCGGTAACGGCCAAGGTCATCATTATATCCTAACTCCGTTAAGGTCATATTCAATTTTCTGTATACTGGAGATTTTATTCCATTTTTAAAAATTTGATCACCGCTTCATTGCCTTCCAGTGCACCGGGAGGAATGGGGTTTTCTTTGCTGAATACTTTCAGTTGCTCCTGGGAAAGGAGGGTGACAAAATCTTCCCTGTAGCCGTTATTGTATGGAAGACTCCCGATTGACAGTCCCAAGTGATGAGCCATAAAATTATACATGATCACCCTCTTCGAATACCCATAGTCATGCTTCTCCCCGGCCAGGTGAACATTCTCCACTTTATGCTCCGCATCATATAGGGCATATACTTTCTGAATATACGGATACTCAATCCGGGGAGTATTCCTTGTCCAGTCCTGCCCGTTGGAAATCAGTAATAAGGGCCGGGGAGCACAGAGTGCTGCAATTTCAACATTGTTTGTCTGGTGGTGTTCACTTTTGTGGATGGGCATGCCACTTTCGCAAATACAACCCCCGAAAAAATGAGCAGATACCTGGACTACAGGAGCTGATACTGTAATCCTCTTATCGATGGCCGTCAATACAAAGGTCTGGGTTCCTCCTCCCGAGCCACCTGTCATCCCAATCTTCTCTCCATCCACATCCTCGCGGGACAGCAAGTATTCCAGCACCCTTGTACTGTTCCATGTCTGTAGCAGAAGGGCAATGGGCATTCTATGGCTAACCTGCTGTGACTCCCCGAACCCAACCATGTCATAGCTAAAAACTATTGCGCCCATGCTGGCCAGTGCAGCACAGCGTCTCTGCATATCCTCCCTCAACCTCTTATCCGGCAGGTGTCCGTGAGGACATAGGACAGCAGGGTATTTTTCCTTTTCTGCAAATGGCCTGTACAGGTTACCGGTAATATAAAATCCAGGGAAACTTTCCAGGGCGATATTCTCCACTATGTAGCCATCCATCTTTCGGATATTCCTGACAATAGGATTGAAAGCTCCGTCTATGGCTGGCATTTTATTCAGTCCCATGCCATCAATGATACCTTCTCTGATCATCTCGGCCCTCTTTTCCCAGGAAGGAAGGTCATTC
Organism: uncultured Bacteroides sp.; assembly: GCA_964642325.1. GTDB lineage: Bacteria > Bacteroidota > Bacteroidia > Bacteroidales > SM23-62 > SM23-62. The sequence goes on from CAZXOJ010000006.1 coordinate 4,653, forward strand.
CAGGATGCCTCAAATTTTTTCATCATAACATTGGCTTCATCTTCTGTCCAGTGATGTCCCATGCAAAGCATGTCTTCCTGACCATAAACATTCAAACTTATGCCAAATACGATAAGCAGGATAAACTTTTTCATGACGTTCATATTTTACTTTTAAAACATTAGAAAAACTAAAAATAAGCATATTCTTCATCCAATGCATCATTTCATGATTTTCGATTCTTGACATTCAACAGATTATCCCTTAACTTATTTAAAATTTGAAACGGACATGAAGAAGAAATGCTTGCTGCTTATTGCCATTTTCCTGATATGCCTACCCTGCATGACATGTCCGGAAGGTTGGTTGATGTAATTTTAAATGGATACAGACCGGCAGGCCCTAATTCGGTCATTTGGGATTCCGGGAGCCACCCATCCGGAATATATATTGGTAGTCTGAAGGCGGTTGATGAAATAATTCGAAGAAGGGTTATAATATCACACTAAGTACGGATCTCGAATTTTCGAAATCCCTGCACAGTTGAAGCTGTATGAAAAACCTTTTTAACACGTCCATATCCTGGCCCTTTCCTGCACCATTCAAGATACATGTCCAGATTGAGTGGTTTACCCTCGGCTTCGATATATACCGATCCGTCAGGCTCATTTCGTACAAAGCCGGAAACGTTGTACAGCTCAGCCGTTCTCCTGGCCGCATATCGGAACCCAACTCCCTGAACATGTCCCAGGACCCTTATATTATAATGTTTCATCACGACAACGTGACAATTTACATGTAAATTTATTAAATTATTGGGATGAAAATTCTTGATATATTTTTTACGGCCTTTCATTCCCTGCTGATCCTGTTTATACTATTCGGATGGATCTGGAAGAAGACCAGGCGCCTGAACCTTGCATGTATTCTTTTAACGGCTGCCTCCTGGTTGGGACTGGGGATCTTCTACGGCCTGGGGTACTGTCCCCTTACAGACTGGCATTTCAATATCCTTCGAAAGCTAGGTTATTCTGATCTTCCTAACTCTTACCTGAGTTTTCTTTTCACACGTCTGACGGGATTACAAATTGACCAAAACCTGGTAGATGCGGTAACGCTTTGGGGATTGGTAATGGCTTTATTAATCAGTGTTTTTCTGAATTTCAGGCATTGGTTCCTGCCTGCCAGGAAAAAACAAGATGCGGAATAATCCAAATCAGGCTTCCGGGGTGACCTGGGTCCGTGGCTTAAGCATGGCCTTTAAACTGCCTGCCAGCAGCAGCAGTGTGAGTCCTAGAATCAGTACTGACAAGAATATCAGTATCTCATCTCCCTTGGCCCAGAAACTGGCCAGGTTCTTGAACATGGCCCATATGGTGACGATCAAGACAAAGATCATGGGTATCAGTGTAATCAGAATGTTCTTCTTATGATTGAACAGGTAGAGCGTAACCATGCCCAGGGCAAGTGCAGCCAGCAACTGGTTGAGAGATCCGAAAAGAGGCCAGAGGATGAGCGCTCCGGTGGCACCGGACTTCAGAAAAGTCATGGTCATGGCGGCCAACACCACGAAAAAAGTGGCCACGTACCTATTATCCATGGGTTTTCTAATGTTACCCTGCTTATTGCGGAATATTTCTTGCAGGGAAAGGCGCTGTATCCTGGCAGCCGAATCCAGGGTAGTATTGGCAAAACTTACGATAAAGACAGCAATCATGCTTTTACCAACGAGGGGGGGGATCCCAAAACTCTTGAAGAGGTTTGAGGCACCGATCACAAAGGCTTCCAGTTTGTCATCTATACCGCTGAAGGCGGCCCAGGAAGAATAATGGTGCTTGAATGCATCCGCCCCAGTGAGGATCTGTCCATCCTTTTCAAGTCCCAGTCCCAGTCCTCCTGCCACAGCCATGATCACCAGCACGGCCAGGAAACTTTCCCAGAGCATCCCTCCATAACCAATAAATAATGTGTCCTTTTCACGGTCGACCTGCTTTACCGTTGTTCCTGAACTTGCCAGTGAATGGAACCCGCTTATGGCGCCGCAGGCTATGGTAATAAACAGGATTGGCATCATGTCCGGTACATCCGATCCGGCAGCAAAAGCTGCATGATTGATAGCCGGGGCGGTAATCAACGGATGGGCGACAAAAAGTCCTATAATGATCAAAGCAATGGCTACCAGTAACTGGTGGGAATTAATATAATCCCTTGGCTGTAAAAGTTTCTGTACTGGCAGGGTGGAAGCAAAAAATACGTACACAAAGAGGATCAGACACCAGGTAACTACAGATGAACCCTGAATGGGTGGTACCCGGATGGGGATATACAAACCGATGATAACTGTGCCATACATCAGGAGTACGGCTATGATGGAATAGAGCAGGTCATTTTTACCCTTCCGGATCATCCAGCCCAACCATACAGCAATGGGGATCTGCATCCATACAGGAAAAACTGCTTCGGGGTACAGTTCAAACAGTACACCGACAATCATAGCGAAAACGGAAAGGACGATAAACAGCAGGAGCTGCATGAGGAACTGGAAAGAATATCGTGTACCCGGACCGATCAGTTCGTCTGTCAGGTCCCCTATGGTCCTGCCCTTGTTGCGGGCAGAAATGACCATGGTAGAAAAATCATGTACCGCACCCATGAAAATGGAGCCCAGAAACACCCATATGAAAGCCGGTAGCCATCCCCAGATCACCCCGATGGCAGGCCCGACAATAGGCCCCAGTCCCGCGATAGTCGTAAAATGATGTCCGAATATGATGTTAGACTTGGTGGGCACATAATCCACACCGTCATTAAATTCATGCGAGGGCATCAGGTTCTCATTTGAAAGTCTGAAGATCTTCCTGGCGAGAAACCGGCCATATAAGCGGTAAGCAACCAGGTAGCCCACAAATGCAAATATCGTAAGAGTCAAGCTATTCATCCGGGCAAGTTTTGTAAGTGAAGGGGATTATGGTTCAAATATAGGGAATATCCGAGAATTGTACAGCAGGGGCAGACTGGGATCACACTACAGCCTGATCAGGTCGATCTCTTTTAACCAGCCGCTGTTGCCATCGATCAGGATAACTTCTCTCCAATCACCTAGTTCATCACTGATGGTTACCTTGGTGCCCTCATGAAGCAGGAAGAGATCAGTACCGCTGTCCTCATCGGGAGAGCTTTTGATGGTCACAGATGGAGTGAGGATGATGGCCTGGTGGTGTTTTGTGACAAGGTTGTTTTGCTGAATGGCAAACAGAAAAGTGGAGACCGAAATGAGGATAAATAAAATGCCTGTCCAGAATGACAATTTGCGGATAAACAACTGGTTCAGAAAAAAATATGCGAGGAAGAGTCCCAAAGCCAGTCCAAATGTGATCACACTGACCAAAGCCCAAATATCTGCATCAAAGATCTTAACGAAATCCACATATGCTTTCCTTAGGAAAAACTCAGGCAGGACCTCTATCCTGTCCACGACAAATTCCCTGGCAATCTCCAGATTATGATTAATTTCAGGATCGTTGGGTTTCAATATGCGTGCCCTTTCATAATTTACCAGGGCCATGGTAATATCATGTGATTTATAATAGGCATTTCCAAGGTTATAGTAAAGTTCAGCTGAGGCATAGCCTGAATCAATAATGGATTGGTATGACTGTACAGCCATTTCATATTTCCCATCCAGGTAATACTGGTTCCCTGTTTGGAGAAGATCCTGCAGATCCCTGGATTCAGCAACCATAAAACAGGTAGCCAGGATGCTTATGATCATTAATGTTCGATTCATTATCGCAGGTTTTGTTCTAATTGGCTGATGATCTTTATTGACCTGGAATAAACTTCTTCCATGCCTCCTTCAATGGCAGTCGGCGAGTACCTGGCCATCTCACAGACATCTGCAAGCTCCAGGTATTCTTCGATGGCTTCCGGTTTGACATCATATTTTTGCAGTCCATTCCTGGCACTATCCTTGGAAAGATCTGCCATGGGAATATTCAGTTTATCCACAAGGTAACCAGTCAGGGCTTTTAAAACAGCCTCGTAAAATGCTTCCGATTCATTCTTTTTCATATTTGTGGCCGCTTCCTTCAATCTCCGCCTGGCTTCCCTGCTGGCTCTTTGGTTTTTAACCAGTTCTACATTTTGTTGCCGCTGGATACGTTTCCTCCTGATCAATAATACCCCGAGAAACAACAGGAATATTCCGGCATATAGAAGGTAAAGCAGGGATGATCCGAAAAATCCCTGTCCTATCCTGAACATTTTGAACTGATTGTCCTTAATAAATAAGATATCACTGCCAATGATCATGAGATCTTCTTTGCTACGCCCTGCAATAACAGAGACAGCTTCTTCTTCATTCCCTTTCGAGATGCTGATATTGAATTCTGTAGTAGAGGATGTTTTGTACTGCCCTGATTTTGGTTCAAAAGAATTGAGGGTTACCTGTGGGATACGGAAATTTCCGGCATGCCTGGGGATCAACAGGTATTCAAAAGTTTTGGTCCCGGACTGCCCGTTGACACCATTTGTTACATCCGTCTGAATCTTGGGATCATAGGTTTCAAAGTCCGGAGGAAAATTAATCCGTGGAGCATCAATCAGCTGGACATTCCCATTTCCACTAACAATGACCTTAAAGGTGAGGGCATCATTTGTCACAGCATCCTGCTTGTCAATTTCAGCCTTGACCGCCAGGTTTCCAACAGCTCCCGAATATCCTTCAGGAGCACCAGGGGGCAGATCCTTTACCTGGATCTTTGCCGTGTTGGAGACAAGAGGTTTTACCACATTGGAATAAGAATTTCCGAAGAAATCATCAAAGGGGCTTCTTGGCCGGTTGGTTTGTTGTCGTATATAAGTTTCAAGTTTAAAGGGATCTATAATGATCTCCCCTGTTTTCTGGGGAAAGAGGATAACTTTTTTGATCACTGCGGTATTAAAAATTTTTCCATTCACATTTTCCCTGACCAGGTTAAGATTGGTGGGAGACTCTATATCCTGTGTCCAGAAACCTTGAAAATCCGGCATTTCACTTTCACCAAAACCGGTAATGGAGAGACGAGTATAGAGTTTGATGGTAGCGATAATATATTCCCCGCGGTATATGTTTTTCCTGTTTGAAAGAATTCTTACAAATAAATCCTCAGACACATCTATATCTTGTGGTTGCTGCGTCTGAGATATAGAAGGCTGGGTTGTACCGGCTGGGTTTTCACCTTTAATAACCTCTATTTTGACCGTATTGGAGGTGTAGTTCTTATTTTCCACCACTGCCGTCGCTGCAGGAATGGTGAAGTCCCCCTCACCTGTTGCCTGCAGGTAATAGGAATAAGTTATCGTAACACTTGAGGTCCTCCGTCCATTAATGATCTGTATACTCTGGCTTGTTGATTGGTTGGGGCCGCTCAACACATAAAAATTGCTTATCTCAGGGGCACCGAAAGAGGAAGGTTTGGCATTGATCACATAATTCAGCCGGAATTGTTCACCTACCTTGACCACATTGGGAGCAGTGGCTGTAATGCTCACATTCTGTGCCCACAGGTTCGATCCAGTGATCAGAAATAATAACAAAATCCCGTATTTCAATAAGCTATTCATTCAATATTTTCCGAAAACAAACTTACCAATCTTTAAGCACCTTGACCTTTGTGGCCTGTGCTTTTTGTTTCATTAATTTTTCCTGAAGATCCTGCTCATCCTGTTGGAGGGCCTGTAGCATCCGCTGGGCATCCTCCTTGGATATCTGTGGTTGCTGTTGCTGCTGCTGGTCCTGATTCTGATCCTGGTTCTGATCCTGCTGGTCCTGGTCTTGATCCTGATCCTGCTTATCTTGATCCTGATCCTGCTTATCCTGGTCCTGATCTTGCTTATCCTTGTCCTGATCCTGCTTATCCTGGTCCTGATCCTGATCCTGCTTGTCCTGGTCCTGGTCTTGTTGTTGCTGTTGCATTTGTTGGGCGTAGGCCAGGTTATGCCTGGTCTCATTGTCCTCAGGATTGTTCCGAAGAGCCTGCTTATAAGCTTCTATTGATGCTTCAAGCTGATTGGCCTTAAGGAATGAATTGCCTATGTTGTGGTAGAGTTCTCCAAGTTTAATTGGATCCGTCTGATTCTCTGCCAGTTTATGGAAGCTACGGGCAGCATCCTCGAACTTCTCCTGTTTATACATAGCATCACCCAGGTTAAATTCACCTGAATAGGATTGCTGCTCCTTTTCAAGGGCCTTACGGTAGAGGATTTCTGATTCATCGAATACTTCCTCCTTGTATTGCTTATTCCCCTGACGGATGAATTTTCTTTCCGCCTGTCCATGCACCAGCACTGGTAATATGAGAATCAATCCTGATACGATTAAGATCTTACTGTTCATTGTTGGTCAAAAAGTTTTATTTTACTGAGCCACTTATTTTTTCTTTCAAGGATAAAGAATTCGAGCAGGAGAAAAAACAGGCCGATAGCGAACACATATTGAAACCGCTCATCATAATCAGAATATACCTTTGCCTCCATTTCCTGTTTTTCCATTTTGTTGATCTCATCAAAAAGTTTGTCGAGTCCAACCCTGGTATCCGTTGACCTTATGTATACTCCCTCCCCTGCGACTGCGATTTTTCTCAGCATATCTTCATCGAGTTTTGAGATTACTGTCTTACCTGAGTTATCCTTCAGATAGTTTTTTTGTCCCCCATTATAAACCGGTATGGGAGCCCCTTTCGGCAGGCCGATCCCGATGGTATGTACCCTGACACCTTTCTCTACGGCCGCTTTAGCTACTTCCATGGCATCATCCTCATGGTTTTCACCATCAGTAATAATGATGAGTGCCTTGCTTGTTTCCTCCTGCTGTGTAAAAGATTTCATTCCAAGTTCAATGGCTGAACCAATGGCTGTTCCCTGTTTTGGGACAATTTCCGTACTTATTGTATTCAGGAAGAGTTTGGCAGAAACATAATCCGTCGTGATAGGTATCTGAATATAGGCATCACCGGCAAAAACAATCAAACCGATTTTGTCATTTACAAGGCGGTCAACCATTTTTGCAATGGCCTGTTTGGCCCGTTCCAGGCGGTTTGGTTTTATATCTTCTGCCATCATGCTGTTGGAAACATCCAGTGCAATGATAATTTCAACTCCTTCCCTCTTGATCTCTCTTAGTTTGGATCCGAACTGGGGTCTTGCAATACCGAAGATCAGTGATGTCAGCGCCAGTACGATCAGAATGAATTTAATTACCGGCCTGGCAAATGAAAGGGCCGGCATCAAAGGTTCTATAACCTGCATGTTCCCAAAACGCCTCAGCGCTTTTTTGCGCAGGCTGAACAGGATCATAAACAACAGTATCAGCACTGGTATGATAACCAGCAGGTATAAATTCTCTATATTTCCAAACCTGAACATCTTATTAAGGTATATTCCTGAAAAACAAATACCTGATCAGTATCTCGAGCAGGAACAGTCCGGTTGCCAGCAATCCAAACCTCATATACTCCTCCTCTTTCTTACTGTATTCCTTGACATCAATCTTAGATTTTTCCAGCTGATCGATCTCCATGTAAATTCCTCTCAGTTTATCATTATTGGTAGCCCTGAAATAGCGTCCGTCCGTTGCAGTGGCAATCTTTTGCAGTGTTTCTTCATCGATCTCTACTTTTACATTTTGCAGCCTGGTACCAAAAGGTGTCTGGACAGGAGCGGGCGCCATACCCATAGTACCCACGCCAATGGTATAGACACGGATTCCGAAAGTCTTCGCAATTTCAGCTGCAGTAAGGGGAGCTATCGCCCCCTGGTTATTCACACCATCAGTCAGCAAAATGATCACCTTGCTTGTGGCTTTGCTGTCCTTGAGCCGGTTGACTGCGTTTGCCAGTCCCATCCCAATGGCCGTACCATCTTCAATCATCCCGCTCTCAATCCCTTTAAACAAATTGATGAGTACTGCATGGTCAGAAGTTAGCGGGCATTGGGTAAAACTTTCCCCGGCATAAACTACCAGTCCCATCCTGTCGGTTTCCCGGCCGGAAATAAATTCTATGGCAACATCTTTGGATGCTTCCAGGCGGTTAGGCCTGAGATCCTGGGCGAGCATACTGCTTGAAATATCCAGGGCGACCATGATATCTATCCCTTCGGTGGTAACATTCTGCCAACGGTTGGTGGATTGCGGCCTTGCCAGGACGATGATCACGGAGGCGATCACCAGCAACCTCAGACCGAAAATAACATGTCTCAATATATGCCTGAAGGTTATCCTTTCCTGTTCCAGGGATTTGGTACTGGATACCTGTATAGTGGCAAAAGCCCCCCTTTCTCTCCATATGTACCAGCCGGTTAATGGAAGCAGCAGGAACAGGAGATACAGCAGATCCGGGTTGGCAAATGTCAGGTTGCTAAACATCTTTTTCCTCCTCTATCTTTTGAACCCACGCAGTTTTCTTTACAAATTCATAAGCCCTGTCAAGGTTTTCCTCGTTATCAGATGCAATGGGTTTTTCCTTGGCAAATTTTACCATGTCGGCAAGGTTTAACAGTCGGTTCAGTTTGTCTGACAGATCAGTGTCCGGCTTTTCACTCTGCTTCCAGTTATCCAGGATCTCATAACTCGTCATCTCCATGGTTGGAATATTATAACGTTTTTCCATATAGCGGCGTATAGTATCTGTAAGCCTGGTGTAATATGGTTTGAATTCGCTGTGCTGCCAGAGCTTTTCCTCCCTGAGCCGGTCCAGTTCACGAAGTGCAACCACATGGGCAGGATCTTCAGGCCTGTCAGGAGAGAAAAGCCCTTTCTTTTTCTTTCTCCTTCTAAGGTACCTGACCGTAAAGTAAATCGCCGCCACAAGTAGGAGTCCCCCAACAATAAAAGGAAAGACCTCCAGGAATGATAGTGGCATATGTATGGGAGATTTTACATCGTATATTGTACTGTCTACCGCTACGGAATGTACCAGCAGATACATGGGATTTGATTCGAGGCTGTCGTTCCATTGTCCCGAGTGGATAAAGAACTTCAAAGGAGGAATTTCGTAAAAACCAGAATCAAAAGAAGTTAACTTATGTCTCTGGCTGATTTTAAGGTTTTCACCCTCCGCAATTGTGTCTCGCGGATATGACTGCAAAACCTCTATGTTGGAAATCAATGTATCCTTGATCTCCGGGAACATGATGCTGATACCGGAGGGCTGCAAAATTTCTATATCCAGGTGGAATTGTTCCCCGATCCGGATCTGGTTGGTATCCAGCTGTGTTTTGATCTCAACAAACTGCGAGTGTACAGGCAGAAATCCCAACACAGCCAGCAGCAGGCTAATGGATAGCTTGCTAATCTTGGGGATAAGATCCTTATGCTGTATTTTTATTGAGGCTGCCATTCCAGGTATTATCTCCGCTTAAATAAATTCATCAGGGGTCTTACATAATCCTCATCTGTACGTATGTTTACCGAATCAATACCTGTACGCAGCATCAGGTCCCGAAACTTTTCCTGTCCCTTTCTCCATCCTTCGGCATAACGCTCACGTATCCTCCGGCTACCGGTATCCACCCACATTATTTTGCCCGACTCTGCATCCTGCATGCGGATCATTCCCGCTTTAGGCAGCTGCTTCTCACGCTCATCATATATGTTCAGGGCAACCAGGTCATGTCTTTTATTGGCTATCCTCAGGGCTTCTTCATAATTGTCATCCATGAAATCCGAGATCAGGAAAGCGATACATCTTTTCTTGATAGCATTGGAAAAATACCGGAGTCCCTCGCTCAAATCCGTTCCCTGCCTTCCGGGCTGGAAATTGATCAATTCCCTGATGATCCTGAGGGTATGTTGCCGTCCCTTTTTAGGGGGTATGAATTTTTCCACCTGGTCACTGAACATGATCACACCGATCTTGTCATTGTTCTGTATGGCAGAAAATGAAAGGACTGCAGATATCTCGGTGATCATATTCTTCTTCAACTGGGTCCGGGTACCAAAATTACGTGAACCACTGACATCTATCAGAAGGATAACGGTCAGCTCACGTTCTTCCTCGAAAATCTTGATAAAGGGATGATTGAAGCGGGCGGTCACATTCCAGTCGATGGTCCTAACATCATCTCCGTACTGGTATTCCCTGACTTCACTGAAAGCCATTCCCCTGCCCTTGAAGGCAGAATGGTATTCCCCGGCAAAGATGTTCTTTGACAAGCCCCTGGTTTTGATCTCAATTTTTCTGACCCGCTTTAACAGTTCTGTTGCTTCCACTTCAATCAATGATCTTTTTTGGTAGTGATGGTAAAATACCAGTCTCCAGCAGTCAGGGAGATAATATATTGCTCCTGATCATGGACATAACTCCATGTGTCTTCGGCAGACTGGGGATATTTACCGTTCAGGTTTGCGATGACGGAGTTCAGCATGGAATAATCACACATCCATTTTGAATACAGGCAGGTATCCTGTTCAGAAAAAACAAATAGCAGGGTCTGGTTACCCAGCCTGTCTATATATTTTACAGTATTGTAAACAGTGTTCACAGAATGGTCATCTTCATACAATTGTTTCATCTTCTTTACCATCAATTCCTTTACTTCAGTCTTATGCCTCCCGATGAAATGCTGCCCGGAAACCTGAACAGGTATGGCCAGGTAGAATAAAATGAATATGGTAACAATCAATTTCATTAAGGAACTTCTACTGTGTTCAGTATATCAGTAATGATATCCTCTGTTGTAATATTCTCTGCCTCTGCTTCATAGGTCAGGCCTATCCGGTGTCTCATTACATCGTGGCAAATTGCCCTCACATCCTCAGGAATAACATATCCTCTGCGTTTGATAAAGGCAAATGCCTTGGATGCCATGGCCAGGTTGATGCTGGCACGGGGAGAACCACCATATTGTATCATATTGGCAAATTTCTCCAAACCATGTTTCTCAGGATACCTTGAAGTAAACACGATATCGAGGATATATCTTTCAATCTTCTCATCCATGTATACTTCTTTGACGATATCCCTGGCTTTCAAAATATTATCTATCTTCACGATGGTTGCTGCAACAGGGAACTCCCGGGCAATGTTTTCCCTGACAATGAGCTGCTCTTCATCTCTCGAGGGATAGTCAATGATCACTTTCAGCATGAAACGGTCCACCTGGGCTTCAGGCAAAGGGTAAGTTCCTTCCTGCTCTATGGGGTTCTGGGTAGCGAGGACCATAAATGGCCTTTCCAATTTGTAAGTATTTTCCCCAATCGTGATTTGTTTCTCCTGCATGGCTTCGAGCAGGGCACTCTGTACTTTGGCTGGGGATCGGTTGATTTCATCTGCCAGGATAAAGTTAGCAAAGACGGGACCCTTCTTAACCTCGAACTGTTCCTTCTTCTGGCTGTAGATCATGGTGCCTATCAGGTCTGCTGGCAAGAGGTCAGGGGTAAACTGTATCCTGCTGAATTTTGCATCTATGGTGGTTGCCAGGGTATTAACGGCGAGCGTTTTCGCCAATCCGGGCACACCCTCGAGCAATACATGACCATCTGTCAGCAATCCGATCAGCAAACTGTCAATGAGGTGCCTTTGTCCCACAATCACCTTATTCATCTCCATGGTGATCATATCTACGAAAGCACTCTCTTTTTCTATCTTTTCATTTAACTCCTTGATGTTTACAGTATCATTCATAATTGCAGCGATTTTTAAGAGACCCCAAAAGTAACATTTGATGCTTCAATATCAAATACTGTACCAGGCAATCTTCTCCCGGAATACCGGGCAAACCCTGACAGTATGCAGGTTTTGAGGCAGGGTTAAAAAATGTTAAAGAATTTGAAGAAGTATTAATTTATTGAAATCAATCGTACCATCCCTGGTTTTGGGGCTTTCCCCCGTTTACCTTGTCAGCATCGATCACCCATATGCCCCTGCCGTGGGTGGCAATGACGATCATATTATCTCGGGGATGGACAACCAAGTCATGGACATAGGTCGATGGCAGATCGCCCAATACCTCCCAGGATTCACCCCCGTTTTTTGTCACATAAACACCAATATCCGTTCCCACGTAAAGTATTTCCGGATCAATAGGATCTTCGCGGATCACGTTAACCGGACCAAGGGGAATATTTGCAGATATATCTTTCCATGAATTTCCAAAGTCAATGGATTTCCACAGATAAACCTGGAAATCATCATCTCTTTTACCATTCTGGGCCAGGTACACTGTGCCCATATCATACATGGATGCCTCCACACGGGAAATCCATTTATTCTCCGGCAAGCCATCGAGAATCTCGGTCCATGTACCTCCACCATCTTTTGTACGATGTAAACGGCCGTCATCAGTACCGGCATAGAGCAGTCCGAATTTAATCGGGGATTCAGAAATACTTGTCAGGGTCTGGAAGGAAATATCCCCCATTTTCTTTGTATCGTTGTAAGTTAAATCGGGACTGATATACTCCCAGGTGTCGCCCCTGTCGCGTGACATCATCACGTATTGCATGCCATGGTATAATATATCAGGATTATGGGGTGAAAGGAAAAAAGGGGCAATCCATTGTCCCCTGAGTTTCGGTTCATCCGGATAGGTTTTCGGTAGCTGGGATGTAGTGTTTTTGTACCAGTGTCCCTCCTTACCCATAACTGTCCGCTGTATGCTGCCATAAAATCCTGCAGAAAAAACAATATCCGTATTTTGGGGATGTATGGCATGGCTGCTACCTTCTCCTCCGGGAGCCCACTCGAATTCCACAGCCGGTATTTTATCCCGTCCCCTGCTGAGGTCTACCACTCCATACATGCTTCCATGGTCCTGTATGGAACCATATACCCTGAATGGATCTTTCATGTCATAATTCACATTGAAAAATTGAACCACAGGCAGGTTATCCAGGAAACACCTCCAGTTTTCGCCTCTGTCATAGGATACACATATACCCCCGTCATTGGTATTCAGCAGGTAATCCGTATTTCCGGGATCTATCCACAGGCCGTGGTGATCACCATGCATGCCACGCAGACGTTCAAAGGTTTTGCCACCATCCCTGGAAACATGCAGGGAAAGTCCCATGGTATAAATGGTATTCTCATCCACCGGGTCAACCCGGATCTGGCCAAATACCCAGCCATAGGTAGCAGAATGCCTCTCCATGTAAGGTTTCATCTCTTCTGTCAGTCCGCTGGTCTGCCTCCATGTCTCCCCTCCGTCATCCGATCGGTATATGGTGGCCCCCTTTATCACCTTTCCTTTGGGCCTGCCATAAGAATCCACTTCATCATATGCCTCATCCCTGGCCATTTCATAATTATCGACGAAGGCATAAACCACTTCAGGCCTTGATGCACAGAGATCAATGCCTATTCTGCCACGTTTGTTGGCAGGGGGGAGTCCCACATTAATCTGCTTCCAATTCTCTCCTCCATCTGTACTTTTCCATATCCCGCTCCCGGTATAATCATTTTCAGTCCGGGGATCGTTCCATTTTTGCCTGATGCGCTCCCAGGTAGTGGCATACAGTATATCCGGATTGCCCGGATCCATTACCAGGTCATTTCCACCCGTCCTGTCATTCACATACAGCACCTGCTTCCATGTTTTGCCACCATCCATGGTCTTAAAGATCCCTCTTTCCTTATTATCTGTCCACTCATGCCCGGAGGCTGCTACGTAAACAATGTCAGTATTGGCTGGATCGATGATGATCCTTGCGATGGTATTCGTGTTTTCCAGTCCCATATGCTCCCAGCTTTTCCCACCGTCTGTAGTTTTATACAGCCCGCATCCTGCCATGGAACTACGAAAGATATTCGCTTCCCCGGTACCCACCCAGAGAATATCAGGATTGCTGGGATCGATGGCTATGTCACCTATGTCGGTGGTCGCCGCCTGTTCGAATATGGGTTCCCAGCTGACCCCTTCATTGACCGTTTTCCATACACCCCCGGAAGATACGGCAACGTAGATGGTATAGCTTTTCCCCCTGGGACTGACTGCTTCGACATCGGTGCAACGACCGCTGATGTTGGTGGGGCCCAACTGCTGCCAGTGCAAGTCCTTAAGGGAAGAGGACGCCAGTATATCCTCATGTTGCTGATACAACATCAACCTGGTCTGTCCATCCATCACAGGTGATTTTGTCTGGGCATTGGCAAAGATGGTGGCGACGAGAACCAAGGAGAAGATCAAGAGGAGTTTTTTAAATATCATGGCTGTATTTTTCATGGGTTGAACCGTAAAGACCATAAAATTAGAAAAAAAAGGATTGCGACCATGATTGGCGGTTACTGATCCTAATAGAAAAAATATTATCTTTGGTTCAGGCAATACTACCATGGTATGTCATTGAAAACCAGATATTTCATAAACCTATCCTACAGGGGAACTTATTATCATGGCTGGCAGATCCAACCCAATGCCAATACCGTACAACAAGTACTGAATGAAGACTTCAGCCTCTTACTTGGAGAGAAAGTCCAGCTTACCGGTTGTGGACGGACCGACACCGGGGTCCATGCCAGTGTCTTTTACGCTCATTTTGATTGTAGCGTGAAAGAAATTGAGGATCAAGATTTTCTTTTCAAGATCAACAGGAAATTGCCATCAGATATCGCTATCCACCATATCAGGCAAGTAAAAGCAGGTGCCCATGCCCGTTTTGATGCCCTGAGCCGGACCTATGCGTACCATATACAGCGAAGGAAGGAGGTATTTTCCAACGAGTATGCACACTATGTTTATGGAAAACTGGATACGGAAGCCATGCAAGCCGCCAGCGAAATCCTGGTCGAATATACTGACTTCACCAGTTTTAGCAAGGTTGATACAGATACCAAAACCAATAATTGTAAAATACATCTCGCCGGCTGGGAAAACACCGAAGAATCTATGATTTTCACAATTAAGGCTGACCGTTTCCTTCGCAACATGGTCAGGGCCATTGTGGGAACTTTACTCGATGTAGGTTTCAGGAGGATAGAGCTGGATGGATTCCGGCAGATCATAGAAAACAGGAACCGCTCTGATGCAGGTACATCTGCCCCTGCCAGAGGGCTTTTCCTGACAGATGTCAAATATCCGGCCGAAATCTTTAAATAGTTAACCAGGATCTACACTGTGAGTTTTCTGTATTTTCAGGTATTGACTTTCCCAAATTTTGGCCTTAACTTGAATCTCCCTAATGACGGCCGAAATCACTACTTCAGCAAAACCACCATGATTGACTTTTCTTATAATGATGAAATGGGCGTTCTACGCACCACAACGAGCGGGGATTTAAGTATTGACGAGATCCTTGGGCATTACCAGGAGATCAGGAAAAACAAATCGTACCCAAGGGACCTTAAAGTGATAATCAACTGCAGGTCAACCCGGCTGGTAGTAAGGTTGGATGATGTTTCTCGCATTATCGAGGCTGCAAAAAATGCCATACCAAAATATATAAACCTTAGGGAAGCTATACTGATAACCGCACCTTACGAAACAGTTGTGGCCACATTATTCGAACAGAATGCCCGCTTTAAAAATTACAATTTCAGATTATTCAATTCGGAAAATGCCGCCCTTAGGTGGCTAAATGCTGTATAGATGCCTGAAGAGCTTCACTTCCCAATCTATATCATCGCATCCTTCCTCCTATATGGTATGATCATTTACATATCGCTGAAGAGGCACCCCCGACCCAAACAGGTCCGGAAAATACTTTTATCAGGATTATTAGTAGTGATCCTGGGGATGCTGACAGGAAAATATGGACATAATATCGGACTTCCCTGGTGGATTTACTACCCGGTCCCTGTCCTGATAACCCTGCTATTCCCTCCTCTATATTTTAAAATGGCCTGGAGGGAAACCCTCATTTATCTGATCATGAGTTTCCTGTCAGCACCATTTATTCACTATTTCTTTTACCTCTTGTTTGGATGGCAGGATTACATGCCTTTCCTTTAGATCAATCTGGAAGGTTCCATATCTCCCAGGATTTTTCTGCCTGGAGGATAAGCATTTCATGACCGTTCATGACCGTGGCCCCTTTTTGCTTGCCCAGCCGCAGGAACTCAGTCTCAGGAGGATTGTAAACCAGGTCATACAGAATATGCCCTGAAGTGACCAGGTCATAAGGTATGTTCGGAAAAGCCGATGTATTCGGATAGGTACCCAGTGGTGTGGTATTGACAATGAGTGTATGCTTTTTAATAACTGCATAGCATAGGTCGAGGTAATGCAGCTGGTCCTTTGCCGGGGTACGTGAAACATATTGATAATTTATCCCCAGCTGTTCCAGGACATGGGTAATTGCTTTTGAGGCCCCTCCCGTTCCCAGTACCAGGGCGTATTGATGGCCTGCTCCAAGCAGGGGAAGCAGTGATTCCCTGAATCCATAGGCATCTGAATTGTAGCCCATCAGGTGGATCTTCCCGGAAGATCTCCTTATCCTTATTGTATTAATAGCACCAATTTCTGCAGCCTCAGGATCGATTTCATCCAGCAGCGGCATCACCTCTTTTTTATGGGGTATGGTAACATTGAGTCCGATCAGTTCTTCCTTTTCTTCGATCAATGGCCTGAGCTCCTGAACTGATTGAATGGGATAATTATGGTATTCAAATTCACTTACCCCTTCCCTGTCGAATTTCTCAGTAAAATACTTTACAGAAAATGAATGGGAAAGCGGATAGCCTATCAGTCCCAGGTGCTTCATCAGTTTTGTTTCTTGGATATGCCTTCAAACATGAAGATGAGCAGAAATCCTGCCAATGCAAGAAGTATGGCCCAGAGTATCTGAGGATCAGTGCCTGTCTCGGTAATGAAACGCGCTGGCAGGACATTATGCTGCAGCAAAGGTTGGATCTCACCATGGGAATCAATATAGGTTTCCACAGTGATCTTCCATGGCCAGATCTTATTCAATGAACCGATCATAAACCCCGCCAGCATGGCTATGGTCAGGTGGTGAAACTTTTCAAGCAGCCATGAAAGCAGGTGCGAAAAGGCGATGATTCCTGTCAAAGCCCCTGTCAGCAAAACAGCTAGGATGCTTATTTTTCCTTCATTCAGGGCAGTCAGTATAAACTGGTACTTACCCAACAGAAGGAGGATAAAACTCCCTGATATACCAGGCAGGATCATGGCACAGATAGCCAGTGCACCGGACAGAAAAATGAACCAGTAAGCTTCAGAGGTTTCGGCCGGGGTAAAGCTGGTAATGATCCATGCAATGGCTATACCTGCCACTCCGCTGATGATAGTCCAGGTGTTCCATTTCTCAATAGACCGTGCCACGAAAATGGCGGACCCGACAACCAGTCCAAAGAAGAATGACCAGATCAGGATGGGATGGTTTACCAGCAGGTATTCAAGAATTCTCGCAAGGGTCAGGACCGAGATCAGTATCCCCCCAACCACCGACAACAGAAAACTGCCGTTCACTGCCTTCCAGAATGCCGGCAGCCCCTCTTTCCACAGTGTACTGATGGTTCTGAAATTAATATTTTTAATAGAGTGTACCAGCTCCTCGTAAATACCGGTAATAAATGCAATGGTCCCGCCGGAAACTCCTGGTACAACATCCGCTGCACCCATTCCCATGCCTTTGAGGACCAGTACGCCAAAATCACTTAATCGCCGTTTAATCATAATTTTTTATCGTGAAAAGAATCTGGCAAAAAATTAAAGAATGTATCCCCCCTGAGTCCAAGTCTCAGACTCTCGAGTGATACCACTTCATTGGGTGCAATATTGCCCAGGTTAACATTAGCTCCCAGCAATTGGATGAACCATACTTGCTGGTTTTTGTTGGGTGCCTCCCACAACACATCCTCTACTGCTATTTGCCTGACAATCTCATCGATCAGGTTGGTATTGGCCGAACCATCTTTCTTGTATATCCCAATGGTTCCACTTTCCCTTGCCTCTGCTATAACCTTCCAGGATCCTGCTGCAAGTTCAGCTTTCATCATAGTGACCCAATGCTCATTGGGGATTTCCACGCCTGCAACTTTTGATCCGACTTCTGAAAGAACGGTCACCTGTTCAGAAAGTTTCCGGATGTATTCAAGTTTCTCATCATGGGGAATGGCCATGGACCCATCAGATACCTCGGCAAACTCGATCCGGTACCTGTCAAGCATTTTTCGGAAATCATCGAACCTGTTCCGGACTATGAACAATTCAAATAAGGTGCCTCCAAAATATGGTTTCAGGGCAGCTGATTTATAGAGACTTATTTTTTCTTCCAATCCCATACTGATCAAGGCGGTTCCAAAGCCAAATTTGACGATATCAGTATATGCTGCACTGGAGCTGATAAAGTTCTCAGCTTCCCTGATGCTCAATCCTTTGTCCATCATCATGGTAAGCCCTGATTCCCTTGGCTGCAGGGCCCTTTCGGGGATATGGGGTAAATCTTGGTTCATGCTGTATGATTTGGTGCTAGTTTCGTTTTCCAGATTTCCGGGATGGGATATACTTTTCCATCAGTTCATTATAATCGGGGTCTTCCAGTAATTCGGGACTGATCTTTCCGACGGATCTAAAATCGGCATAATCCAGTTTCAAACCCTTTTCAAAAAACTTCAGGGCCTGGTCAGATTTATCAATGATATAATGGTATCCGGCCAGGTGATAATTTATGATGGGGATATCAAAGGTATAACTATAGGAATCTTTCAATACGGTGATGGCCTTTTCTGTCTCCCCCAGCGTAAAATTCAGGTGAGCGAGATTCAGCCATGCTTCATCATCATACGGGTCAAGTTCTGTGGTCTGTGAATAGGCTTTTATTGCATCAGTTTGAGATCCAAGATGGGTATGGACATTACCGAGGGTAAACCAGAAATCCGGATTTTCTTCATCCTTGGAAATGGCCTGGTTAACAAAGTACAATGCATCATTATACGAGTTCAGGAAGAGGTAACACACGGCAATTCCGTACCAGCCTTCTGAATATGATGGATCAATCACGGTGGATTTCTCGTACCACTGTATAGCCTCCTGGTAGTTTTCGAGTTTTTCGAGGGATTCACCAATATAACAATGTGCCAGCACATTCTCCGGTTCAATCAGGATACATTCCTGATAGGTTTTAACAGCTGCTTCGTATTCTCCCAGATTGGCCTGGGCATTTGCCTTATTAAAGATAGCTGAGGAGTACTGGTCATTGATGGCAATGGCAAAATCATAGCACTCTACTGCCTTGTTGAAGTTTTCTTTCTTAAAGTAGAGGAGTCCCAAATTATACCAAACATTCTCCGAGAACGGCTCATGGTCAAGGTATATCTCATAGTATTTGATACTCCTGTCGAATTCATGCAGCCGGTCATAACAGTAAGCAAGATCGTACAGGATATTCAGTTTCTCAGGGTTTCTTTTATAAGCTTTTTCAAGGTAGCCCACGGCGATCTTGTACTGGTTAATATACTCAAATGAAAGGGCAATATCGTACAGGATCTCCTCGTGGTTTTCATAGCTCAGATCAAGTGCCTTTTCGAATGCAACTTTAGCCTCTTTCACCTTTCCAAGCTGGTTCAGGATCATGCCTTTGAGCATGAAAATCTCAATATTCGATTCTTCGATATGTTCCAGGGTATTGACCCTCTTAAGGGCTTTGGCAGATTCTCCCTTTTCTGCATACACCTGTGCCTCTTTTATAAGCAGGGTTGTCGATCCGGGATGTTGGTTGATCCCAAATTGAACTGCATCTATGGCTTTCGTGAAATGGTTAGTATCCAGGTAATGATCAATTATCCTTTCAAATTCGTGTACATCGAAAAAATAAGCTTCCAATTGGTTCAACATATTCTCAAATCGACCGAGAATATCCTGTAATTCACCATCTTCCTGAAAATAATCCTTTTCCTTATCCATCCTGCAAAGTCTGTTTACGGAGTCAAAATTAGCAATATTTACGGGATATTTAAATACTGTCCAAATCGGCCATGACCTGGGTGGATATCACTTCCATCTCTTCTTCAAAGGTATGTTCCATCTCCAGTTTCAGGCTCTTTAACTCGTTCAGTAATCTTGGTTGATCAGGTATCAGTCCATCAAGGATTGCCAGGGTTTCCTGCATGATTTCAAGCTTGTCTTTTATCTGCCTGGCAAAACGCTGGTTTCCGGTGCCATTCTTTAATGAGGTCAGTGAACCAAAAAGGGTCATATAGGATTCATTGAACTGGTACAGGTTCATCGCTGCCTCACGTCCGTAGCGGGATACGAGAACTTTCCACAGGGATAGGTCAGGATCATATGTCTGGGTATTCCACATATAATCTGCTGCTGTTGCAATCCTTATTTTCATCAGTTCTGATTCCAGGGGACTGTTAATTATGATCTTTCCAGACTGGCGGTCCGCTATTGAACGACCGATAAATCTTACCTGGTAAGGCTCAAACACATTCAATGTGCGCAGTTTCAGGGAAAGGCTCATGCTCAGGCTGGTATCCCTTAAAATAACCGGGAGGGCATTAAGGCTGTTATCCCATATTATCAGCTTCCTGTCCGTGAGTGCTTTGTAACGGTAAAAATCAGCTTCATCGACTGAATAACTCTGCTGAGACGGACCAGACCATAAGATGCTCACCTGATCTGGTATATTATCCGCCAGATCCCTGAGATATTGTTCTCCCCGTCCCCTGCTCTGGTCAACCATTTCATTGGCATACCAGGGAGGGATGAATTCATAATTTACAGGTCTTGCTATCCCTGTTGATTCAGTCATGAAATGTATCAGTTCAATATGTGCCTGCTGCAGGTTTATATATTTCTCATGGTCTCTTTCCGCATACAGGCTAAAATCCAGAAAGTGACCACCTTTGTAGGGAAGGTGATCATTTGCACAGAGCACAAGCGTGGATGCCCCGGCCTCAAGTCCCAATTTGAACCGCAAGCGGAGCTTCGATAAACTGGAAGAACTGCTGTGCATCCATCTGTTTGTTAAGCCCGGATCAATTGAATCAAGCTGGCTTGATGCAGGCAGGAAGGCATATGGATTAACCATCTGGGCCAGCTGTATCATGCCATGTTTACCGGCCTCCCTGCCGATTTCGCTCAAGCCCCGGAGGTAAGCAGTCCCCGTTCGTTCCCACATATTCCTGGATTGGTAATACTCAAGATACACACGGTTCATTTTCAGCATTAGCATATCGTCCAGGTTATTTCCATTGGCTTGCTCATCTGATGAGGCAGAATTAGCCGATACCAGAAATGACCGCTGTGGGATATCAGGATAATCCAATATCCTGGATTGATAATAGACATAGCGGCTGTCATCCAATAATTGCGAAACTGTTACGGCAGCATAAAAATTACCTTCAGCATCTGATCCGATCAGGTGGACGAGATTAGGATATATTACGTCTGGTTGTATGATGTATCCCTGTTCATATTCCGATATCCGGCCTCCTGATAGTTGTTGCTGACCAATATTGAATACCAGTCCCCCGCCCTCAATGACCTTATCCGGGAGCCTGGAGCTTATCATAACCTTTGATTTATATGCTGAACCGTAAAGCCTTTTAAAAAGCATGTCCAGCCTGTTCTTGAGCAATTGGGCAGCTGCAGCCGTCTGCCGGGATGCCTGTGCGGGTATAACGATAACAGGATAAGGCAGGCTGTCAGTCCCAGGATAATGATAAACCAAAGGATCCATTCCCACGGCCTCCTTTGGACCAGGAACCAGCATGTCTACGGCCGAAAATGTTGTGTCAAAAAAGCGTTCAGACTTTTCAAGGGAAGTGAAATTTCGTTTGGAATACCTGAAATCAACATCATCAATCCACACGATGCCAGTACCTTTTAACCCGAAAAATATCTTTGCAAATTTTGCTTCATCAGGGACATCCCCCTCGGTGAGGTAGTCATTGGTAGTCCGGCCGCTGACCTGTGACCAGTCCAGGCTGTCAATATTCCAGAAACCTGCGAATGGTAAAGCTTTGAAAGATTGGTCAATGTTGGCGTTCCGCTGGGAATTATAAGTTTCCCCGCTAATCGGCAGCCTGTTTTTATCATAAAAAAGTAAGCGGATATCAATGGCATCATCGATACGGGTCCCTCTTCTTTCCTGATAAGAATGAATATCCTCAAGCCGGATCCAGAATGTAAACTCATAGTTACCGGGGATGATCCGGATGAAATCACTGATGATACCTTCCCCCTGGCCCATGGTCTCGTCAGCACTTCCCCTTTGAATTTTGATTGCATATACACCAGAATGGACTTCTTCCGGGCTATGGTCGGAACTGTCCCCTACTGACACCCATTGGACATTGTTGCCAATCCATGTCCATCCGCTTATATTATTGGAGACAGTATTGCTGTCAACATTAATGATCCTTCCCTGCTCAAAGGATGGGTTTTTCACCAGGTTTTCCCGGTTTGCATAGTTCATTCTATGTCTCAGTGGAATAGATGCAGGATCCAGGCTAGACCAGCCTGCAGCGGAAGGCCCGTTGCTATCTTCTTCAACACAGTTGTTGAATGAAAACAGCATGACTATAATAATAGTAATAAAGCCTGCTTTTGATCTGATGGATTCTCCTGGCATCATCCTTAAGTCTTCCTGTAAAAATAAAGGATTTCCGGTCAATAACAAAGCCACATATCCGGAAGCGACAGCCCTGCTTATTCAAATACAAATCCGATCCGGAAGGCAATACGATTATATTGCTTATTCAGGTTCAGTACCTCATCAGACCAATCCTGTGTAATCACTGACCTCAGGCTCTGAAAACGGTATACCAGGGATATAGAAAGGGAATTATGCCCGTTCAGCCGGATAAATGTTCCCAGTCCCGCTGCATACATATAACCCCCATTATTATTCGTGCTCACACCCCAGGTTTCAGGGGGATCCTCAACCGGTAAAGAATAACCAATACTTCCCCTGACAAATGGTGACAGCACATTCCTGCCAAAATGGTATGACATGTCTGCAAACAGGGGGACTACGGCCTGCTCATAGAACTCAATGCCAATGCCAAGACCTGGATAGAACCTGCTGTTAATTTTATATCCATTTACCATCTGGGCACTGAAAATGGCGTTCTTTTCATTATTCCCTGTTCCAATCAGCACTCCCAGGTCCGTCCGGTTAAAATATCCGTTGGATGGAACATGCAATCGGCTGTTTTTCGCATTCACCATTTCAATGTCAATGTGGTCTACATCCCCGGCTTCAAAAATCATGGTATTCCAGCATAGGGTCTGAAGCAAAATCTTGTTCACATCCTGATGGTTCAGCAGACTTCCCCGGTAAATTTCACCATTCTTCAGGTAAACTGCATCTACTTCCTGCTTCTGGGCAACCAGGTTGGTCAGACAGGAGAGACCAAGAAACATCATAAGCAGAAATAAATAGGTTTGCCTTGGTTGCTTTAACTGTTCCATGATTTCAGTCCTTTTTAGATCCTGTGTACAATTCATAGATGTCAGGGAGCCGCAAATGGTTGCGTCATAAACAAACAGGGGACATGTACGCAACCTCCCGGACGGATACTGCATCTACTATATAAATCAAATCCCGCAAAATGAAAAAAGACAAAATCCAAACCTGCCTGGTGTTCGCCTCTATGCTAACTGTTCTGTCGCTGGCAGGTTGCCAGGACAAGCTCCTTCAGACATACGAAGTGAATAACCCTGTATACATGTCCTATGTAGACCTTCGCACAGCGGTAGCGGATACAGCTCCTGTGGAGATCAGCCTGCCAGGCAAGATCTACCTGTATGGTGAATTTATCCTGGTAAATGAAGTAAGGAAAGGAATCCATGTGGTCAATAATGCGGATCCTGCGAATCCGGAAGTGATCAGCTTCATTAAGATTCCAGGTAACATTGATATGGCCATTAAAAATAATATACTGTACGCTGATTCATATGTAGACCTGGTGGCCATTGATATTTCTGACCTGAATAATATCAAAGAAGTAGCCAGGTTTGAAGATCTTTTTTCCTGGTCCCTTCCTCCATATGAAGCAGGGACACGTGTAGGTATGGTTGATGAATCCCAGGGTGTTGTCGTAGGTTGGAATGTTGAAGAGGTGACGGAAGAGCTGGACGGGCCCGATCAGGGACTTTTGTTCCCCACCCAGATGTGGGAATCCTCAATGAGGATGGATATGGTGTCCTTTGCCAGTGCCAATGGAACAGGTGGCGGATCGGCAACAGGCACAGGAGGCTCCATGGCAAGATTTATCATTTATGAAGATATTCTCTATGTAATTGACCAGTCAAACCTGCATATGTTTGATATCAATAATGAGCTTTCCCCAATATCAGCCGGAAGCACACCTATAGGCTGGAACATTGAAACGGTCTTTATTGCCAGGGAACACCTGTTCATTGGATCCATGACAGGGATGTATATATACAGCCTGAAGGATCCGGTCAATCCGGACTTTGTGTCTACCTACTGGCATGTAACCAGTTGTGACCCCGTAGTTGTGGAAGGAAACTATGCCTATATCACGTTGAGGACAGGGAATATTTGTGAAACTGATGCAAACCAGCTTGAGATTGTGGATATTCATAAACTGTCAAGCCCTATCAAGATTAAGTCTTATCCGATGCATAATCCGCATGGATTGGGAATCGAACAGGGCATATTATTCATCTGTGACGGGGATGCCGGCCTGAAGGTTTACGACGCGAGCGATCCCCTGAATCTTAATGCGAACCAGCTTGCCCATTTTACGGAGATCAACACATTTGATGTAATACCCATTGAAAAGCATCTGATCATGATCGGCGAAGATGGATTATACCAGTACGACTATTCTGATGTAAAGGATATCAACCTGCTGAGTATGATCCCAATTCACGCTGATTAGGATTGGTTCACCCTAGGCAGGTGATAAGGAGGTCTATCATGGATAGATCTCCTTTTTTGCTGCTTTCAGGGTGTTCAGCAAGAGGGAGACCCGTGTCATGGGTCCCACTCCACCAGGTACAGGAGTAATATAACTGCACTTGGCAGCAACAGCGTCGAAATCCACATCCCCCATTAATTTGAAACCGGATTTCGTTTTATCTGATTTAACCCTGGTGGTACCAACATCGATAACTACGGCATCCTGGGGCACCATGTCCTCTGTCAGGAATCCAGGCTGTCCCATGGCAGCAATGATTATATCTGCCTGCAGGGTCATTTCCTTGATGTCCTTTGTACGGCTATGGCAAACAGTGACCGTTGCATTGCCCAGGTCCCTTTTCTGTGCCAGCAGGGCAGCAATGGGCTTCCCTACAATATTACTCCGGCCGATCACCACGCAGTGCTTCCCGCTGGTGGGTATATTGTATCTTTTAATCAGTTCGATGATGCCGGCGGGTGTGGCAGATTCAAAGCAGGGCAAGCCGATCAGCAGGCGGCCTGCATTTACAGGATGGAACCCGTCAACATCCTTGGAAGGGTCAATGGACTCTATAACCTTTGCTTCAGAAATATGGGAAGGCAGTGGAAGCTGTACTATGAAACCATCGATCTCAGCATCCCTGTTCAATTCATCAACTTTGTCAAGGAGTTTGGCTTCGGAAGTGTCCTCGTCAAACCTGATCAGGGTTGATTCGAATCCCACCTGTTCACAATCCTTTACCTTGAAGTTTACATAAGTTTCACTGGCAGGATCACTTCCGACAAGAACAGCCGCCAGATGGGGTCTTTTCCCACCACTGTTTATGATATCTTCCACTTCACGGGCAATTTCAAGTTTGATCTGTCCAGCTGTTTCTTTACCGTCGATTAACATCATAATAGTATATTGGTTTAATGGTTATTACTGCCTGTATTTTTATCGCCGGGGACCGGGCATCTCACCCTGCATACCACCCATCATCTTGGACAGGTTCTTTCCACCTGACATCATTTTCATCATTTTCCTGGTTTCCCCGAATTGTTTTATCAGCCTGTTTACTTCCTGGATGGTCGTTCCGCTGCCAAATGCGATCCGCTTCCGGCGGCTTCCATTCAGAATGGTGGGATTTGACCGTTCATCGGGAGTCATTGAGTGGATAATGGCTTCAATCCCCTTGAAGGCATCATCATCCATATCCAGGTTCTTCATTGCCTTGCCAACGCCAGGGATCATGCCGGCCAGATCCTTCAGGTTACCCATCTTTTTAATCTGCTGTATCTGTGATAGGAAATCATCAAAGTTAAACTGGTTCTTGGCTATCTTTTTCTGTAGTTTCCTGGCTTCCACCTCATCAAATTGATCCTGGGCCCTTTCCACGAGTGATACAATATCACCCATGCCAAGTATCCTGTCAGCCATCCGGGCAGGGTGAAATACATCAAGGGAATCCAGTTTTTCGCCGGCACTGACAAATTTTATCGGCTTGTTGACCACAGAGCGTATCGAAAGGGCAGCCCCTCCCCTGGTGTCGCCATCAAGCTTGGTGAGTACAACCCCGTTGAAATCGAGCCTTTCATTGAATTCCCTGGCGGTATTCACAGCGTCCTGTCCTGTCATTGAATCCACTACAAAAAGTATTTCCTGGGGACTTACAGCTTTCTTCACTGATTCGATCTCTGCCATCATCTGTTCATCAATGGCAAGCCGTCCGGCTGTATCGATGATGACCACATTCCGGCCTTGCTGTTTGGCATATTTGATACCAGCTTTTGCGATCTTTACAGGATCTTTGTTACCATCCTCAGTAAATACCGGAACATCCACCTGCTCACCCAGTACTTTAAGCTGTTCTATGGCGGCAGGCCTGTATACGTCTCCGGCGATCATAAGGGGATTCATCCCTTTTTTATTTTTCAAGTGCAGAGCCAGTTTCCCGGAAAATGTCGTCTTTCCAGATCCCTGGAGTCCAGCGATCAGGATTACAGCTGGATTGCCTTTCAGGTTAATATCCTCCATCTCCCCGCCCATCAGCCTGGAAAGTTCATCATGGACGATCTTAACCATCATATCGCCAGGTTTCACACTGGTCAGGATTTTCTCACCAAATGCTTTTTCCTTAACAGTATCAGTGAAAGTCTTTGCGATCTTGAAGTGAACGTCTGCATCGAGCAGTGCCCTTCGAACATCTTTCAGGGTCTCTGCTACATTTATTTCAGTGATCCTTCCCTGCCCTTTCAGCAATTTGAAGGACTTATCCAACCTGTCTGATAAACTCTCGAACATATGATGTTTCTCCTATTTTACATTCTTTCTGGCAACTCTATGCCTAATAAGTGCATGCTGGTAGCGATGGTGCGGACTACCATCCCTGATAACAGGAGCCGGAACCTTCGACTGTCCTGGCTTTCAGCATTCATGATGGAATAATCATGGTAGAACTGGTTGAATTCCTTGGCCAGTTCATAACAATAATTTGCGATAACAGCAGGATTCAACTCCTGTCCGGCATCAAATACTGCCTCGGGAAAAAAGTATATCTTCTTGATCAGGTCGAGCTCTTTCGGATTCGGATCCTGGTCCACCAATATCCCGGGTTTCAGTCCAATTTCCTCAGCCTTCCTGAGCACAGACAGGATCCTGGCATAGGTATACTGAATAAATGGCCCGGTATTCCCGTTGAAGTCCACCGACTCCACCGGGTCAAATGTCATGTTTTTTCTGGGATCGACCTTTAGTATGAAATATTTTAATGCACCAAGACCGACCGTGGTAAATATTTCGTTTTTTTCTTCTTCTGCGTATCCATCCAGCTTGCCCAGTTCAGTTGACATGGTCCTGGCCGTTTCAGACATCTCATCCATAAGGTCATCCGCATCCACCACGGTACCTTCCCGTGATTTCATTTTTCCATCAGGCAATTCAACCATGCCATAGGACAGATGTACCAGCCGGTCTGCCCATTCATAGCCCAGTTTTTTCAAAATCAGGGCCAGGACCTGGAAGTGGTAATCCTGTTCGTTTCCAACGACATATACATGGGTATTAAATTCATATTCAGCAAAGCGCTGCTGCGCTGTTCCCAGGTCCTGTGTCATGTACACCGAAGTTCCATCTGCACGGAGCAGCAATTTCTGGTCCAGTCCCTCGTCAGTCAGATCGGCCCAGACTGAGCCATCTTCCTTCTTATAAAGTATCCCCTTTGCCAGTCCCTCAAGGACAATTGACCTACCCAGCATATATGTCTCCGACTCATAATAGATCTTGTCAAAAGAGGCGCCCAGCCTCTTGTAAGTGATGTCGAATCCTTCGTAAACCCATGCATTCATCTCTTTCCAAAGGCTCGTGACGCCGGGATCCCTGGCCTCCCACTGCCGGAGCATTTCCTGGGCTTCCCGGAGCAGCGGAGCCTCCTTTCCTGCCTGTTCCGCGGGCATCCCCTTTTCAAGCAGTTCCTTAACCTGGGACTTAAATTCCCTGTCAAACTTCACATAATAATCCCCAACCAGGTGATCACCTTTCAAACCGGCACTTTCGGGTGTTTCTCCATCTCCCCATTTCTGCCAGGCAAGCATGGATTTACAGATATGTATGCCACGGTCATTAACCAGGTTGACCTTTTTTACCAAAAAACCGTTTGCTTCCAGTATCCGCGAGATTGAGTAGCCCAAAATGATGTTCCTGATATGTCCCAGGTGCAATGGCTTATTTGTATTTGGGGATGAGTACTCTACTACATAGATGGGGGCATCCTCAGGGGTTTCTTTTCTTCCATGCTCCATGTTTGCCTCAATCTCGGCTAGTTTTTGCAGCCAGAATGCCGGACTGATACTCAGGTTTAAAAATCCTTTGATGACATTATAGCTCTCAATTTCAGGGCGGGATCCTTTCAGAAAAGTACCAATTTCCTCTCCGCTTTGCTCGGGGGATTTCTTTGTGATCCTGAGCAATGGAAAAACAACAAGGGTCAGGTCTCCTTCAAATTCCTTCCTTGTCTTCTGGACCTGCAGGGATTTGACATCCAATTCAATGGCATAGGTATCCCTGATGTATTCACTGACAGCCTGTAATATTATTTGATATAAATCCATTGGAAACAGCCTTCACAAAATTTGTGCAAATATAATGTAAAAAACAGGATGGCTAATGCAGGGATGCAAAATAGCAGAGTTTATAAAGATCTAATATCCATAGCCTGGGTTTTCTTCTTTTCAGGTTTTTATTCATCCATATGCTTCCCTTACCATACACCCATTTCATGCATGAATGCAGCCCTAACCTGCTGATAAAATTGTACTTTTTCAAGATCCTGACACCCTGTACCAGTCCCGGATAACGCCCCTGATCTACCAAAAATTTCAGGTTCCGCAATCCCTGCCTTGTTTTGTCCAGGAATTCATCTGCTGGCTCAAGCCCATCATGGACCAGGGTATTGTCAATATGGAGAACAGGGATCCCATGCTGTTCCAGGGCCAGTCCAAAAACAGTATCCTCATGTCCATAGGCTTTCAGATCATTATCGAAAGGGACCTGTTCCAGGATTCTCCTGGTGGCCAGGAACTGAAAGCTGGAGAATGCCCGGCAGGGATCTTTTGACCGTTCCCTTGCAGTTCTTTCCTCACGCTTCCTGCCATAATGCCAGCGAAGGTGGTAAGCCGCATCACCTGGCATATCCGGCAGGTATGCTGTTCCGCCACAGATCACCCGCTCTGTTCCAAGCATTCCCATGTACCTGGAAAGGTAATCAGCTGCCATGATGCGCGCGTCTGCATCAATAAACAGCAGGCTTTCATACCTGGCTTTCCCGGCCAGCAAGTTTCGTATGCGGGAACGACCGACATTCTCCTCAAGTTGCATGTACCTGACATGGCTCATCCTTGTCAAAGCCCTGTTCCTGCTTCGAAATCCGGCTGCCGAATTATCGTCGATAATC
>CAZXOJ010000007.1:0-32949 GCA_964642325.1 uncultured Bacteroides sp.
AATACAGGAACGAGCAAAAATATTAATACGGAAATTAATGTTAGCATTTTCCTGGTTCTTAGAATGTGGGTTAGCGCCAATTAAATTCCATCAAAATATATTTTCATCGGATTAAAATAATGGTCGACCCAGCCTTGTTTATAATCGGGTTGTCCCTCCGGGATATTTCTATGATTCAATAACAGTTCACATCCATTTATAGTTTCTTGAATTTCAATTATTAATTCGGAGTCATCATCATTATTTTTGAAATCCGTGGTTCTCCAACTTTGTATAATTTTCTCATCCTGATTGAGTTGAATGTTTTTACCTGCTATGTATCCATCCCAGGCTGAAAATTCTTCTCCTTCCTGATTGCTACAATTGGCTTCACCTCCAGTCATATCTGAATGCGTTTTGCTATCCAGCCATGCATTGTAAATCGTTGAGGCCTTAACGGGGAATTTTACTTTCATTTCAAAGGCTTCTTTCATTGTTTTGGATGTTAAATTATTTACTCGTTTAAATTAACTAAAAGACAACCAGGAACTCGTGTCCTTATAATCTTCAATTGGAGAAACCCTGGTTTGAAATAGATAGGAGCTTACCAATATTGAGATCTCATGTTTCATGGTTTCTATACTATTTTTAATTAAATCTTGTCTAAATCCCTTAACGCCCAATTCTTCAACAAGATTAGCAGAAACTATCCTACTTATTATTTTCCCTAAATCAACACTCTTTCGCTGTTTCATTTTTAGGTCTACTGTAAAATTTAATATCGATTTAAAATGATCAGCCACATTATTCGTCAATTTAAAATCCTTTAAAAATGCTGCAAGATTCATTGTTTTATGACGATTCATTAATTTCAATACTACCTCGGAAATTTGTGAGTAAAGCATTTCATTTGAACCTTCAAATATTTGGAAAGGCCTGGAATCGACAATTCCCCTTGAGCCAATACTTTCAGTTTTATAGCCGTTGGCTCCACTAAGCTGTGTTAATGTCTGGGCCGATTCCTGCATTAAGTCGGTTATATATGCCTTCATACTGTTGGCTTCGATTGCCTCTGCAGCCAGATTATTTTCAATACCACTGAAACCAGCACTTCTTGTACACATAGCCGAACATATAGTAAAAGCACTTTGAATTCTGGAAATCTGGTGTTTCACCTGGTCTAAGGCCATTAATGGCTTTCCTCCAATATATCGAGTAGTGCAGTGGTTAATAGCTTCATCCAGCATCCTGTGAATGAACCCCATGCCCATTCCAGGGAAATGAAAACGACTCCTATGTAACAGATCCATCATTAATTTTAGTCCTGTCGATTCAGGTTCAAGTTTGAATTGCTCAGGCACTTGAATGTCGATAATATTCTTTCCATAAGGGATTGGGTATAAACCGATATTGTTGTAATATTCCTCAACCTGAATGTGCTGTTTCGGTTGTTGGACATCACAAATAAAGAAATCGATATCTCTTCCCAATTCACCGTTTTCATGTTTTTGACGGGAGGTGATCAGCCAGTAATCAGCCATGCCAGTTAAACCCTGCCAGTGTTTGGTTCCCTGAATATGATAATAGGAATCCTTCTTTACATTTGAGGTTTGCATATTTAAAGCATCGCTTCCGTAATCCGGTTCTGTTATCATCAATCCACCCATATTTTGTTGGGTTAGGAACCTATTAAATACATTTTCTTTGACACCCTCTTGTGCATATTTTGCCACCGGTTCCAGGAATAGGGCAATGTTGATACCAAATGTTAAGG
Organism: uncultured Bacteroides sp.; assembly: GCA_964642325.1. GTDB lineage: Bacteria > Bacteroidota > Bacteroidia > Bacteroidales > SM23-62 > SM23-62. The sequence continues at coordinate 1,754 of CAZXOJ010000007.1, forward strand.
AAAGTGGGAGAGACTCATATGAGGCGGCTTCTAACATGCCCAGACATTCTTTTACCTCAGTCCCTCTTCCCCCATATTCTTTGGGAATACCCACAGATAAAGGGTTTGTTGCCATTATATCTCGTAAAACCAAAGTCGGGAATCCTCTTTTTTGAATGAATTTTTCAATGTTGTCGCTTTCGTAAAAAGCATGTTTTAATGTTTTCTTGAAGGAGGTTAAAAAGTCTAAAAAAGGTATATGTTCAGCAATTTTTCGAGTGATCATAGAATTATACTTAAGGTTAATGCAAAGCTAGTATATATATATATAAATAATCAAACTGGTAATTTTTCATCAATTCCACAGAGACTTTTGTTAAATCATCGGTGTTCGGCAAATTTAATTTCTGTATTTTTAGTTCATGTCATGAAGGTCAAGCCTCCAGGGATTACCCTTCACTATCTTATTTTGTTATTCAACTGAAAAAACCATAAAAAATGGATCGTCGAAAATTTGTTAAAAATGCTGGTTATACCACTGGTATGGTGGCTGTAGCACCTGTTGCTCTAAAGAATTTTGTGAACAGAAGTCCAAACGACACCCTGAATGTGGCAGTTGTCGGAATCAGTGGAGGAAACCGGCCAAGGGTCCGGGGGATGATAGGTGGCCGTGGTATGGTTCATGTGAATACTTATGCCAATATCCCCAATGTAAGGGTTGCTGCTATCTGCGATGTAGATGAAAGATTATTGCCGGGAGCCGCAGCTGAAGTGGAGAAACTTTTCGGGCAAAAACCCAGGACGGAGGTTGATTTTCGCAAACTGATCGAAGACAAAGATATAGATGTAATATCTGTGGCTACCCCTGACCACTGGCATGCTCTCCAGACCGTCTGGGCCTGCCAGGCTGGAAAGGATGTTTACGTGGAGAAGCCTGCACATCAGTTAGTTGCTGAAGGAAAAAAGATGATAGAAGCCGCCAGGAAGTACGATCGTATTGTTCAGAACGGGATCACATGGCGAAGCAGCAAGGCAACGAAGGCAGGTGTTAAGTTCATAGCTGACGGCAATCTTGGTGATGTCTATATGGCCAGGGGAATTGTCTATCGGCACCGCGTAAGCATAGGGCATGTGGAAGATGGTCCCATTCCCGATGGAGTGCATTGGGACATGTTTCTCGGTCCAGCTCCCTACCGCCCCTTCAATGAGAACAGGTATATCTACCAATGGCACTGGAACTGGGATACCGGCACTACTGAATTCGGCAACAACGGTATATATAGGATGGACGGAGCCCGCTGGGCTTTGAATATTGACACCCATCCCGTGAAGATACATTGCAGTGGAGGGCTATACGGAAGGAAAGATGACCAGGAAGTACCCAATGTTCTATCAGCTATCTATGAATACGAGGATGGTAAGATCATTCAGAATGAGGTGAGAAGCCTATATTCCAATCCAGAAGGCGTGGAGAACCATAGCGGTACTTTCATCTATAGTGATGAGGGCTGGATGGCCCTTAACGGAGGCAGCTTTAAAACCTATTTTGGTAAAAATAATGAGCCTGGACCTGCAATGTCTGATGATGATCTGCCTGATGAGGAGAAAACCAATGTCTGGGCGAATTTCATTGAATGTGTCAGAAGCAGGAAAAAGGAGGATCTTGACTGCGATATTGCAGAAGGCCATTTGTCAGCCTCCCTGGGTCATCTTGGAAATATAGGCTACCGGACTGGTCGCAAATTGACCTTTAATCCGGAAGCTGAAAAATTCGTCAACGACAAGGAGGCTGATGCATTGCTGACGAGGGATTACCGTGATCCCTATATAATGCCAGAAAAAGTATAGATCGACTCAAACTATAACCATAAAGAAATAATCATGAAAAATATTTTTTCCAGAAGGAATTTTATCCGAACCGCTGCATTATCCGGAACTGCCCTTGCCATACCAGGGAAATTAAGCAGTGCATCCCCGTCATTAAAGGCTAATTCAATTAAGCTGAATGAAAATCCACTGAAACTTGGGGTTATGACCTATACCCTCGCCAAGGAATGGGATATTGAAACCATTATCAAAAATTTGAGTGAAGCCGGCTACCAATCTGTGGAATTGCGTACAACACATGCCCATGGCATAGAAGTAACAATGAGTGAAAATGAGCGCAAGGAAGTAAAAAAGAGATTCGAAGACTCCTCCCTTGAAGCCATCAGCCTGGCAAGCGCTTTCAGATATGACTCGCCGGATCCAGCTGAACTTAAACAAAACATAGAGGGAACCAAAGAATATACCCTTTTGGCCCGCGATGTGGGAGCACTCGGGTTCAGGGTATTTCCCAATGATCTTCCAGAGGGAGTGCCGGAGGAACAAACCATGGAACAGATAGGGAAAGCGCTGGCTGAAGTAGGAGAACATGCATATAATCATGGTGTTGAGATAAGGGTCTGCGTCCACGGGAAAAGAACGAGCAGGATCCCGGTCATTAAAAAGATAATTGACTATTCAGAGAGCCCTTATGTATATGTAAATTGGAATTGTGATGCAAAAGATACGGAAGGGCAGGGCCTCGAATACAATTTTAATTCGATCAAAGACCGGATCCGGAGCCTCCACATTCATGAACTCTGGGATGAGTACCCTTACCGGCAGCTTTTTAGCCTGCTTTCAGCAAACAATTTTACCGGCTACTGCAATGCTGAAATATCGGGGAATGAAGACCCGGTTAGGTTCATGAAGTACTACCGGGGATTGTTCCTGGCATTGCAGAATGCCCTGTAAGAAATACTTTTATTATGCATTCAGATCAGACAAAATTAAACCTGTTATATCTTATATTGACACTGACACTAATTATGTCCGGCTCTTCAGCATTTACCCAGAACCTTGAAAAGCTTAATTCTTTTGTTTACAACTGGAATGATCTTGAAGTAGTGGAAACGAAATCTGGCGAAAAGCGGCCGGTTTTTGAAGGTTATACGAATTCACTCATCTATTTCGAGGTTCATGTAACTACCTTAAATCCTGGGAAAGCCCCGCATGGCAGCCATGTTCATACAGACATGGAAGAACTGATTATTGTAAAAGAGGGCAAAGTAGAACAGAGCATAAATGGAGCAAAAAAGGTTCTCGGACCAGGAAGTGTAATCCTCGCCTCTCCTGGTGATGACCATGGGATCTGGAATGCTGGAGAAACACAGGCCTTGTATTATATTATTCGCTGGAAAACGAAAGAACCTCTGGACCTGAAACGCTCGAAAGAGGCAGGTGGTTCTCAATTTTACAACTGGAATGATATAGATTTTAGAACCACGGCAAAAGGTGGCAAACGGCAATTTATGCAACGCCCAACTGCAACCCTTGAGGAACTGGAAATGCACGTAACAACACTGAATGAAGGGGTTACAAGCCATGATGAACATGTTCATGTATCCGAAGAGATTATTCTTGTTCTAAAAGGAGAGGTAGAGGAAAGCATCAACGGAATCCAGCACAGAGCCGGCCCGGGTTCGCTGATACTCTTATTAGATAACGCTTCACACGGAATCAGAAATGCAGGGAAAGGGCAGTGTGAGTATTTTGCATTTAAATGGAAATGATTTTCCCGGGTATTCTTAGTATTTAACAATCTTCCTGGGGGTGAACTGTAGGTGTTTATCAGAGATCCTCAAAATATAAACTCCCTTGTCCAGACCAGATAAATCCACCTGGTTGTTTGTAATGGATTGCTGGTATACTTTCTTTCCGGCAAGATCAAAAAGTTGGATATCAGACTGTTTTCCAAGCCCTTTCAGTGTGAGTATATCAGTAACGGGATTCGGATACATTTCAATTTTATCAGCATAATGAATATGCGATGCGTGGGTGATGGTGCTGGTGTCGACTTTAAATACATTGATTCTTGCTTTGTTAACACCTCCGCCATGTAAAGAAATGATATAGTTATCGTCTGTGCTAAAATTGAGCAACTCAATATTGGACTCAGTAAAAATGGAATCAACGGTATTAAAGGCCATATTTTGTATGTTCAGTAATTTTATTTCACCATTATAACCACCGCAAACCATATATTGGGAAGAGGCATCCACATCAAGTGAGTAATTATATCTCTGAAACATGGGGATATCATGTTCATGGCTTTTACTTCCAACATCGATCACATCTATATTACCACCGAAGTAACCGCCTCCTACTGCTACCTTTAACTCACTGTTCTGCGAAAAAAATACCGGGCTGTAAGTACCATCGTTTTGTGTTGTGGCGGTCTCTGTTACCTCATCAGTAGAAAGATTGATCAAGGTCAATGAGTCTCTCTTATAACCAGACTCTACGGCAATATAATTAGTGTTGTTGTCCATGGCCATGTTAAAACCAGAGTTTAAGTGATTAATTGGATAGGATTTCTCAAAGACCACTGTATTTGATGTAACATCGTAGTTATAAAGATGAACCGTGCTATCGTTCACCAGACATACCATGTAGCTATTATCTGGAGATAATATAAAATTTTGTGGGTATTTACCATTAAATGCAAACCTTGGTGTAATAACAGGGGCACTGAAGTTATCAATCGAGAAAAGGGTGTCTGCATAGTAATATAGCAAGCGGTCATTGCTTACAAAACGAACAATTAATTGTTGAAATCCACCCTTTTGATATACTATCTTCTTGTTCTTATAATCGAATAAAACCAGTGTGTCATTATGTGAACCTTCTACAAGTTTTGCATAAGCGAGATATTGTGAAGTATCATCAAAATAATTATCAGCCATTTTAACATAATCGTAATTGAGATCAATGCTCCAGTCAAGTTCAAATCCGGTCATATCCTGGGCGTTTGTGGTTAGGTTAAAAGTAACTGGGGATAACAAAATTAGATAGATTGCGATTCGTTTCATTGGGAGTTTTATATTATTAATTATCATTCCTTACAGCATTAAAGGCTTAATGCAAATTATAATAATTGGAGACTGGGATGTTGAAATTCTAGACTAAATAGTTTCTAAATACTGCAGGAGAAAATAGCAATACAGAGCCAGCATGAATACTGGACTCCTACAAGTCAAAATATTTCTTTTCATAACTTTAATCTAAATGTGTCAAGAACCATTTCCTTTAAAAGGCAGAATATGGGAACAAATCAGCTGTTTTTCAATATATTTAAATATGATTCTCAGCTGGTATAAAATCCTAACCCTGATTTCATTTGCTATCATATTATCGCTGAGAGCAAATGCACAGAATACGTGTATTCCGGAACTTTTCATGAATATTTCTACAGAACCCCAAATCATATTTTGCAAGAATGAATTGGAGGTCAATAATCAGGGAGGTCATTTACAGGGCGTACAGTTATTGGTAAAAGACCAAGTGGAATATGCAATCTTATCGGGAAGTTCCAGTACCTATGCTTATTATTCAGTTGCCAAACTGGATAGCTGCAATCAGGTACTTTCTGTAAACGAACTGATGCACAAGCCATTTAAGCATGCCGGGGGTATCCAGTTATATAATGATCTTATGGTCGTAGGGATTGAGGACAATGATGCGAAGGACAAATCCAAGGTGTGCATCTATAAGATTGAGAATCCTCACAACCCCCCGGTGAAACCATTGGCTATGATGGAGAGGTACGGAGAACCATTCAGATCCACTGCAGGTTGTATTGCAGTAAACAAAATCGGGAATCGATATCTTATTATTGTTGGGGACTGGGATACAAAACACCTTGATTTTTATCTCTGTGATGAACATAGATTAAAACAGAACCTGGAGGCATTTGAAAAGGTATATATAATTGATACAGAAAAAATGGACAGATCTGCCTGGCCAGATGAAGAATGGCATTCCTATCAGAACATAAACCTGCTAAAAGATACAGACGGGAAATTATACCTGTTCGGATTTGGGCGAAATGTCCAAAATGAAAACATTGCCGACCTATTCCTTCTTGAGCATAAGGATCTCAGGGAATTCAGTCTAAGAAAACTCGTGTCAAGAAAATTCAATTGTAAAGAAGGTGCTGATTTTCGATCTGGTGCAGGAATATTCCTTCAGCCAGATGGAAAGCTGAAAGTAATAAGCTCTGGTTCGCACATTAACGACTCCCTGGTTTTGAATGTATTTGATTAGATTATAGAAGACTTATTTCTCTTCTATGGCTTTCACAGCCCCGTTATAAGATATTGAACTCTTATTATTACTGCTAATTGCGAGTGTTGCTGATCCAGATGGAGAGATTGTGAGAGAGCAAATATATTGTTCACCAGGGGCTTTTATTTTAAAGCTAAGGATGACCTTATTCTTCTTGACTTTGATCTGCTTGTTCGTCATCTCACCGTCAAACTTAATACCTCCACCATCCGAGCTATAGGCAGCACTGGCATTAGTAGCCTTACCGAAGAATGCCAGGTCTCCTCTTGCATCATCCCCGTTGAATTCAACCTTATTGGCCCGGTTCATCAGATCAACGGTTCTACCACCACTCGGAAATGCACGATCAGCAGTAAAAAGAAATTTTCCGGATTCAACCAGTTTCTCAATATCTGTAATTTCCTGTGCCTGCGCAGCAAGGGCTGTAAAAGAAATTACAATAATTAATAAAAATGTTCTTGTTCTCATCGCTATTGAATTATTGGTGCATATTTAAAATAATATATATATGTCTGGCCCAAACTTAATTTCGAGTGGATCTTAGCTAGGTTAAAATTATAAAATTATTTACAATGAATTGGGAGCTAAGGCCCGATGATCAGGGTTCAAGATGATCAGGGTATGCTTTTATCGACCGAAGCAAAATTTTCAATATTCTGGTTCATAACAGAAAGATAGTCTCCCTGCCCGGGCCTGTTCCCGCAAGGGATATATAAAACAGACTTTACACCAGCTTCCTCAAGAAGCAGCCTGGTTTCCGGATGAGGTTCACCTTCCCACAACATAATTTTTGTATCGTTTACACCTAAAGATTCAATGAAGGATTTAACCGTATCCTGCTCAACTTTTTGTCCCGGTTCCCAGTGTTCAGATTTAATGTTTATCCCGTACCTTTTCCCAAGATACTGGTAAACAGGATGCGAGGCATATAGCGTTTTTCCCCGGTAAAGACTGAATAGATTTTCCATTTTTTTATCAAGTTCAATAATTCCCGATTCCAGTTCCTTAAAGTTGTTGTCAATTTCCTGGCTGTTTGGAACGAAAATTATGGATGTAATAGGATAATCTTTTGTATCTCCAAGGAAATGGAAACTCTCCATGTTGTCATCGCTGATCTGGTTATACATAAATAATTTTGCGCCAGCAGTAACAGAGCTGTCACTGCGTTCCAGAACAAGGGTCGGATCATATACCTGTGCCAGATCCTGATGCCCGTGCCCGAGTCTCATTATAATCCAGGTCGTTTTAATATCAACAAAAACAGCATCATCGTCGGGTGTATCTGATTGTCCCAGTACTCCCACTATATCCATTTTCAGGGGGTACACACCTGCAAAATCAAAGAAGCTTTCCGGACTGGAAATGAGACTGTCTCCGGGTTGAATGTCCAGGCGTCTGGCTACGTTTGAACCAATAACGCATTCACCAACTACTCCAAACAAGCGTCCGGACCCCAAGCGAAGATTCCTGAATTCAAAGTAATCTAGCGATGTACCGACAATTGGGAAACCGCGTGCCTTATAACTGCTTAGTACTGGGATAGCATACCCAAAACCGTTACCATCCAGCACAGAAGCGAATTCCATAGTGAGTGTTTCAATCTTTTCCTGCTGGAAATAAAGTGTGTTAATTACCAGGTCTGTGGGACTTCCTTTCTTCCCGGCGATAAGAGGCGTGCTGTTTGCCCTGGTTAACATCTGATCTTCACTTTCTGAAATGAGTATTTTCAATCCAAGGGGCAGATAGATAATAATAGCCATTGAAAAAGTCAGTACCAGCGTGCGTACCCTGTTATAGGATAAATAGCGATATGCCAGGTACAGGCTGTCTTTCATTGCCCAGTATTTTTTTGAAAGTCCGCGAAATCGATAATCCGGTCGAAACCGGTAAGTAATTCATGATCGTGCGTTACCGTAATCAGTGTACTATTATTGGCATCGGACATTTTAAATAAGATTTCCAGTATCTTGGTTTTGTTTTCCGGATCAAGGTTCCCGGTTGGTTCGTCGGCCAATACCAAGGAAGGGTCATTGATTAAAGCCCTTGAAATAGCTATTCGTTGTTTCTCCCCATGGGATAGGTGCTTAGGGAATTTCGAGAGTTTATCGCCGACCCCAAGATGTGCACATAGTTCCTTTACTCTTGGCCCTCTACCGGATAGCCCGGGCATGCTGCTGTTAATCCTTTAGGGAAGAAGAATATTATCATATACCGATAAATACTCAAGCAATTTAAAATCCTGGAAAACAAAACCGATCTGATTAATCCGCAGATTCCTCAGTTCAGAGTCACTCATGGTATTAAGCTGATGCCCATTGAATTCTACAGATCCACTTTCGGCTAGAATTATCCCCGACAGGATGTTAAGTAATGTTGTTTTCCCTGAACCACTCGGACCAATTACGGCTGCTTTTTCTCCCTCCTCAATCTGCAGATCGGGAATATTGAGTTCGAAAGTTGATCTCGGATACTGAAACCTTAAATTTTCTACTTTAATCATCTGTAATTATAATTTTCTAAAAGCAGATCTCAGAAATTACAAATTTCCATTTTAACTGTGATTTTCTTTTTTGCCAGTTCATTAGATTTTACACAGTAGGTTCATCAATTTATTGACAAATAAGTAATAGATCAGTACGCCAATGATCATCACAGCTTTAAACCAAAAAGATAACCATGAATAATATATCAGAGATTTGAGTATTTTTAAATCATGAGACTACTTTTATACAGTTCCTTTCTGATGCTCTTGTTTTCCTGCAATATCAATGAGGTTGAAACAATTGAAATTTCTGATCTGGCCGAACTTGCTGCTGACTGGGATGGCCGGGTCATAGGTAGTTCAACAGAGAGTTATGTGGGATGGGATGTGGAAATTGGCGATGCCGATAATGATGGTTATATGGAAATTCTGACTACCGGCTGTCCTGGCAGTTCTCTGAATATGTTTAAACTGGAAGACGGAAATTGGGAAAATACCTTACTGGCTGAAAACCTGGCAAAGACATTTCCCGGGATGGGACTTGCTGTGAAAATTGTTGACCTGGATGGCGATGGATCAAACGAGATCATCCTGGGAACGGGGCAGGAGGGAATTGGTACAGCTTTCTATTATACATTTAGGATAGAGGATTCACAACTGGATACTTTGAGTATCAGCCGGCCGGATTTCAACAAAAGCGCCTACACCCATAATTTGGCTCCATGCGACATTGATGGTGATGGAATGCTTGAAGTCATCTCTGCCTATTGTGGACATGGAGAGATTATCCGGTATGATTATGATGCTGGACTTCAGAATGTAAAAGCCCGTAAAATTCACCAACTTTCCGGTTCTGGCGAGGAATCACTCATAGCGGATGTAGACAATGATGGCCATTTTGAGTATATCACATCAAATGGTTTTAGGAAAGAAGATGCAAAAGTCGAAATTTTCGAATTTGATGATAAGGGTGAATTGATCCTTCCGCCACGCCTGGTCATTGATAATTATGACGGGAAGAGATGTTTTTACGCATCTGTCATTATTGGTGATCTGGATAATGACAGTAAGAATGAATTGGTGATCGGATGGAAACAGGACCAAAACATCAATAAGGGAACCATTCTGGGATACCAGGTAAGTGAAGAAGTGGAGAAAAAGTATACGTTCGCATATGAAGACAAAGATCTTGACCTGTCCTATTTTGAGAAAATGATGGTTATTGCAGATGCTGACAATGATGGGTTAAATGAACTGCTTGTCTCGACCCGGGGTGATAACCTGTCTGAGTTTATCGAAAGCGAACATCTGGGGCACCTTTTCATGTGGTCGGTAAACAAAAATGAAATTGAGAGGGAACTCCTGCTTAATTTTCATGAAGGGGTGGCCTCTTCATCCTGGATTGCTGTTGGTGATGCCGATAATGATGGGTTAAATGAAATTATTCTGGCCACAGGAGAAGGGGATCGTACCCTGAAGGACAAATCCTATGTGGTGATGATTGAAAAATCAGACTGACTGGTTAGATTAAGTGCAGAATACCCCTTACCTCAGAAACTTTTCCCTGTTTTGCAGGTTCAGCAGCCCCAGCAGCAATAGAACGATACTGGAAATAACCAGGATGATGCGGTTCTGGCGGATGGTTTCTTGCCAGACAATTTCATTAACGCTATCCGGATCCCGGAAGGGATTCAGGAAAATGTTCCATTTTGAATACTCAAGTTCTTCTACAAGGATTAAGAATACCAGTCCCAATACAACCATAATCACCGCCGTTGCATTCCCGTTCTTAACAATGGTGGATACGCAAAAACCGAGTGTAGAGACAAAAAGGACCAGTATCATGAGCTGGGAAACCATTTCAAATATGGGTATGCTTACCAGTGCATAATGGGCCAGGGCAGCAAAGGGGAATAAAAGCACATAGACGATGATCAATACCATCAGTATCCTGACCAGCCAAACTTTATAGCGATAATCGGGGATGCCGAATATAATTTCCAGTGTTCGCTGGTCGGCATCACTCTGTATCCCGAAAGCTGAGGGATAAAAGACCAGCAGGATGGCCGGGAAGATCAGCAGGCCGTAAACATCATGTATTCCAATGTAACTATCATCAAAGGCCCTGATCGTTCCCAGCAGCAGGAAGAATCCAAAGGCGGCCAGAATAAAATAGACAAATTTACCCCCGAATACGATCCTGATATTATACCGTGCCAGGCTAATTAAATTATGCTGTATGTTTCTGAATTTTTTCATAGCTGGGGTCAGGCCAGTTTTTTACTTGATTGTAACAGCCAGAGGTAAGCATCCTCCAGTAGAGGGTGCTCCTCCTCTGCATTTTCGAAAGGTTTTTCTGCGGAGATGCACCTAACCCTGATCTGGTCATCGTCCCGCATATGGTGCATCACCAGCAGATCCCTGGTCCGCTCCTCAAATTCAGCAGCTGGCAGCATGACCTTCCAAACCCTACCTTTGGCTATCCCTGTCATTTCCCTGGGGGTGCCCGTAAACAAAACCTCGCCATTGTTGATAACAGCCATGGTTTTGCAGGAACTGGAGATATCTTCTATGATATGCGTGGAGAAGATCACGATACGGCTTCGGCTGAGTTCCACCAGCAGGTTCCTGAAGCGGATACGTTCCCTTGGATCCAGTCCCGCAGTAGGTTCATCTACCACCAGGATCCTGGGCAGGTGAAGCAGCACCTGTGCAATGCCAATGCGCTGCTTCATGCCTCCGGAATATGACCCAATCTTTTTGTTCCTGCTATCCCACATATGAACAGCATTCAGGACTTCTTCTATGCGTTTTTTTCGTACTTCGGTTTCAGTTATGCCCTTAAGCATTGCCTGGTAATCGAGGTACCCTGCCGCAGTTAAATTCTCATACATACCGAACTCCTGGGGAAGGTAACCAATCAGTCCCTGCAGCTCTTCACGTTTCTCCTGTGTATCAATGCCATTGATCCAGATCTTGCCGTAACTCTGTTCAAGAATGCCACAGATGGTGCGGATCATGGTGGACTTTCCAGCACCGTTGGGTCCCAGCAAACCAAACATCCCGGTCCCGATTTCCAGGGATACCCCCCTCAATGCCTTGAATCTTTCCTTCTGTGTGCCAATCCCCGGTAAAATCTTCACCAGCCAGACGAACCAGCGGAAGATCTTCCGGACCTTCTTTGTTTCAAGTCCTTCGAACCTGATCCTTTGAGCAATCCAGGCAATAGCCAGAAGGAGATACCAAATGCTACCAACAACGATGGTAAAGGCAAGGTTTTCCCATTCCATCTGGAAGAGGACCAGGATAAGCAGGGGTATGATATACCTGAAAAAACCCTGTAATAAGCCCAGCCATTTATTCCTGTAAAACTGCCGGAAGCCCTTGATCACAGACAGCACAAAATACCAGGATGCAATAGAGGCTACCAGTTTCCAGAAGCCGCTAACAAGGTAGAACCATGAGAAATAAATCAGGAAGATCAATAATGGGATCTGCCAGATAAGGGCCTCGAACCTGGGTTTGGGATCGCTTAGTCTTTGTTCGGCGAGCCTTGCCATCTTCTGTCCTGTCTTATAATCCCTGGCAGCCTTACCATCCCGTCCATAAATCTTTACCAGGTTTGAAATCCGTATATGAAGCTCCTCCTCAGTAGAAATAATGCTGAGTTTTGCCTTCCGGAGGCTGCTTGTAATAAACCATATACTGGCTGGTATCCCTGCCAGAACGAGTAAGCCGCCTGCCATTTTCCAGATAAAGGAATCAATATATAGTACTACGATAGCGAATCCAGCTATCTCCAATCCCAACATTAAAAGTTTTAAGGAGAGGTTCAGGTCCCGGATCCAATCGAGCGAATGTTCTATGCCGTTATACAGCATGGGGATAAAGACCAGCGTGAACAGGGTACTTACGATGAGTCCCCCAATAACAGTTACCGCAAAAGGAGGCCCGATGGCTTCCACATATTCTGCTTTACCCATGGCCAGGGGGAGCATGGCCACGCAGGTGGTCACTGCCGTAATCAATATCGGCCTTACCCTTGAGAGTCCAGCTACCATTATGGCCCGGGTCCTTCTGTATCCGTTACTGCGAAGGATATTGACAAAATCTATCAGGATAATGCCATTATTTACCACCACACCCAGCAGGATCAGGAACCCGGTCAGCGTATTGGCATTGAAGAGGGAATTCCCGGTTATGGTCAGGAAGAAAAATGAACCGATGGCTGCCAGGGGTATTGAGAATAGCAGAACAAAGGGAGTTATAAATGATTCGAAAACGATGGCAAGGATCATATAGACCAGCAGCAAGGCAATGAGGAAGAGGTATTTGAATTCATCCAGGCTGGATTCCTCCTGAACGAGTTCCACAGCCACACCGGGAGGTATGCCTGCATTTTCAATAATATCTTCGATTTCTTCACGGGCAAATTCCAGCAATTCCTTGGAATCGTAAACATCATCTATATACTGATATCGGAGTTCAATTTGCTTCTCCTGGTTCACCCTTGATATTCCCCGCATACCGGAAGCATAGAAGATTTCCGTAAAGCTTTCAAGTTCAAAAAGGTTTTCATCCTGGGCATCAGGAATCTCCATTAACCTCAATTCATCCATGGTTTTATCTTCCCTCGCATCTTCCAGCAGGCTCTCATCATATTTGATCATAATTTCGTATTCCTCATTGCCCTGGCTGAAGGTGACACCCGAACTTATTTCGTTCTGAAAGGAGCTGAGTTCGCTCATCACCTGGTTAAAGGTGATGTTGTAATCAGTCATCAAGAGGGTATTGAAATCAAGATGTACTTCCTGCTGGTTATCACGAATGGAGAGATTTACCCTGTTGATATTATCCAGTTCTTCTATGTGGGACTGTAAGGCTTCTGCTACTTCCACCATCAGCCCAAAATCCTGGCCTTTCAGCAGCAGGTATTCCTCATCTTCTCCTATGCCCATCAGTTTTTGGAATCCTGCTGTACCACCGGCATTTCCCCCGCCACCACCCCCGCCTCTGAAGCCGCCTCCGCTGGCAGGTGCTGTCAGACTGATACTTGCTGAAGGTGAATCCTCTACCTTTTCCAGGACATCTGATTGTATGGCACCAAATGTTCTTTTATTAATATCGACGTAATCATCATGCAGGATTAGGGTGACCGTGGCTTCTTCCTCCTCTATGGTTGATACGATATCCTTTATTTCCTCTATCCCCTTAAGTTTTTCCTCTATGCCGGCCACTTCTTTGTCGGTTGTCTCCAAGGTGGCACCGGCTGGCATGGTTACATAAACGGATATCTGGTTTGTTTCCAATTCGTTCAATGTGTTTACAGAGACTGACAGACTGGCCAGGATGGTAACGAAGAAAAGAACCAGCACACCGATAATGGTAGGGGCTGGATTTCTGAGGGCAGTCTTCAGCAGGAAAAGATACAGGCGCACCCCACGGTTATCCATTGACACTTTCTGGTACACCTCCCTGGATCTCTTCTTTCTACGGGCAATGATAACATGTACCACCATGGGTATCAGCAGCAGGGAAACAACCAGCGATACGGAAAGGGTGGAGATAATGGAGACACCGATATGTTTGCCCAGGAGTTTCACAAGGTAATTGGAAGAAAAAGCAAAGGGTATGAAGACAGCAATCGTAGTGAGGGTGGCGGCCAAAATGGACCGCCATACTTCGCGGGTTCCCTGAAGTACGGCTTCTGTGGGTTTAAAGCCAAGCGTTCGCAGGCGATAAATATTCTCCAGTACCACCACAGAGGTATCCAGCAACATACCAACTGCCAGGGCAATCCCCACCAGTGTCAGGCTGTTTATGGTAACCCCAAATCCGAAAAAGAAATTAAAGGCGGTATATATGGATACTGGCATCGCCAGTGCCACAACCACAACCAGGCTGATGTTCCTCAGGAATACCCAGAGAATAAAAACTGCCAGGAGTCCCCCGGTAAGCGCCAACCGGATAATCTGGTTGATATTATCTTCCATTAGCTTGGCAGTATCATCCTGCACGACGATCTCTATGTCATAAGCCTTATTGCTACGGTTGAGTCTTTCAATTTCATTCCTGATATCATGTGAGAGATCAATGATATTGGCCTGTGCATCATTGATAACAGTCAGGGACACTGCCTCCTTGCCATTTACCCGGCTAATGGTTTCTTCTTTTTTCTCGCCATAATAAACCTCGGCAATGTCTTTTAGCTGTACGGGATTCCTGCCACGCCCCACAACAATATCCTCAATCTGCCTGATGTCCTGGTAATCTGCATCCAGGTAAACGAAAAACCGCTGTCCTTCCTCCTTTATTGTACCTCCGTACTGCCGGAGATTCATGTTTCGTGACAACATGGTCCTCACCCTTGTGGGGGTAATCCTGTATGCTTCACAGGCTGCCTTATTGAGTATTACATCTACAGATTTCTCCTGTCCGCCGTAAACATTCACCGCAGCCACTCCATCCACATTTTCCAGTTCATGAATGATTTTCTGGTCGGTAAAATTCCTTACCCTGTTGGAACCTCCTGATCCTCTGACCTGCAGGGTCATCAGGATATTGGTCGTCAACTCAATATCCATCTTGATCACTGTAAGGTTAAATTCATCGGGTAGATCCTGGCTCAGTGTGGCAATTCGTTCATCCAGTTTCAGGTAGGCATATTTAAGGTCTGTATCACTTTCATAGGAAATATAAACTGTCCCCCTTCTCCTATCCGCAGTAGATTCTATCAACTCAATGTTTTCGAGTCCCGCGATAGCAGATTCCACTGGAATAATGGCATGCTGCTCCATGTATTCAGGGGTTACCTCAATCTGTGAGGTCACCTGCACGAACAGCATGGGCAGTTCCGCATTGGGGAACATTTCCATCTTGAGCTGCTGGTAGGAGACATAGCCCAGCAAAGTGCTGGCTATAAACAGCATGGAAATGAGTGTCTTTCTTTTAATGATGGATTTCATTCCTCTTCCCCCGGTTTCCTGGATTTAAACCACCTTAGTTCCCATTGGCCAAACAGCATATAAACAGAGGGTATCACTACCAGTGTAAGCAGGGTCGAGGTTATCAGTCCCCCAATAACCGCCCAGGCCATAGGTGAACGCAGAGATGCACTCTCCCCGAATCCGAAGGTCAGGGGAAGCAGGGCCAGTATGGTTGTCAGCGTGGTCATGATGATAGGCCTGATACGTCTTTGTCCCGCAGCAACAATGGACTCCTTCAGTTTCATTCCGGATTTCCGGAACTGGTTTATCGCATCCACCAGGATGATGGAGTCATTAACCGCTATTCCGACAAGCATGATGATGCCGATTACCGCCATGATATTCAGGGCCTTGCCCTGCAGGTAAAAGATGCCAATGGCACCTACTACAGAAAGTGGGACTGTCAACAATATGGTGAATGGGTGTACAAGGCTTTCAAACTGCGAGGCAAGCACCATATATACCAGGATCAGCGATAGTAGAAGTGCAAATCCGAGGCTGCTCATGGATTCTTTTCTCAGGGCCTCTTCACCCGTTATGCGGAATCTGTGCTCTGGGGGGAATTCCACATCCTGTAGCCGGATGCTGATTGTTTCGGCCATCTTATCAAGGGGGCTGTCTCCTTCCAGGTCAGCGGTGATCCTTACTATGCGGTTCTGGTTATTATGCAATATTTCCCTGGGCGAATTTTCAATATTGATCTCCGCAACCTCCCGCAGAAGCACCTCCACATTATCCACTGTGATGGTCAAAGTCTCCAGCTCCTGAAGGCTGATATCCTCCAGCTTTACGGTGATATCTTTCAGCTCACCCTTTATATCCATTTGTCCCGCATTGGTCCCCTGCAGCTTCTCA
Organism: uncultured Bacteroides sp.; assembly: GCA_964642325.1. Classification (GTDB taxonomy): domain Bacteria; phylum Bacteroidota; class Bacteroidia; order Bacteroidales; family SM23-62; genus SM23-62. The sequence continues at coordinate 18,206 of CAZXOJ010000007.1, forward strand.
CTCACCCTGCTGACCAGGGTATTCACATCAATGTTCATCAGTCCCGCTCTATACCTGTCAATTTTTATATCAACCTCGGGAGCCCCTCCCTCTATGGAGGAAGAAATATTCTGCAGGCCTTCAATTTCATTCAACTCCGTGATAACCTGTTCACTCAGGTTTTCCAGAACATCCATCTCGGTCCCGACCAGTTCAACCACCAGCGGGGCTTCATCAGTGCCCAGGATGGAACGCAGGGCGGTTTCATCCTGCCGGCCAATCATTTCAATGTTTGCATTTTCAGCATAAAAATGCGTCAGTGATTGAATCAGGGATGAGGCTGAGGTATTTCCGTCCCTGACAAGTTTCACTTTCAGGGTTGCCATATTCTGATCATCAAATACATCTTCACCACCGCTTGAGAGCCCGGAGGTCGGACCTATCTCACTGTAGACCAGTTCTACCTCATCCGGGGCCAGTTCCCGGACCAGGTTTTCAACGGTCAAAACTGCACCCGCAGTCCTTTCAAGCCTTGTGCCTTCCGGCATTTTAAGGTCAACATAGAACTCCCGGGTATCTGTTCTGGGCATGAATTCGCTTCCCAGTTGCTTCATCATCAGCCAACCTGCAGCAATCAGAAGAAGAGCAGCCAGCAGCACCCATCCTTTATAATCAAGGGTTTTCTCAAGGAAGCGGCCGTACCTTGTGAACTGGAACGATTTCTTTTCTTTCCTTATGAAAGGTGATTTTTTCCGGTAGACGCGGGTATATAGCATGGGAATGATCAGGATGGCCACAACCAGTGAGCAGAGCAGGGAAAATGCAACCGTAAAGGCCTGTTCCTTGAACAATTCACCGGCGGCGCCATGCATATATACTATGGGTATGAATACCACTATGGTGGTCAGGGTCGAAGCAATGATGGCTCCCCCTACTTGTGAAGTGCCTGCAATGGCAGCTTCGCGCTCGGAGTTTCCTGCTTCATGGTTCCTGAATATATTTTCAAGCACGACGATGGCATTGTCAACCAGCATGCCTGCCCCCAGTGCCAGTCCACCGAGTGTCATTACATTCAGGGTAAGGTCGGCAAAATACATCAGGGCAAAAGTGGCTATGATGGAGATGGGTATGGCAGCAGAGACGATAGCAGTAGGACCAATCCGGCGCAGAAAGATGAACAGTACAAAGACGGCCAGGATAATACCTACAATGGCACTGTCCCTGACCTCCCGGATAGCGCCAGAGATAAACTCACCCTGGTCCTCCACGATAGTAAAGGTGAAACCGGGCAGGGACTTTTCCATCTCTTCCAGGGCTTCCCGTAATTGTTCCACTGCCCTGACTGTGTTATAACGCATTTCTTTGTATATGCTCAATCCGACACATGATTCACCGTTCAGCCTTACTGAGTTTTCGAGATCTTTGGGCTGCAGGGAGATGGTAGCAAGATCCCCGAGAAGAACCGGGATCCGTTCGCCAGCTGCAGACTCATCTGGCTGTCCCATTCTCACGATGATATTTTCCAGCTCGTGGATCTGTTCCAGCTGGCTTAACCCACGTACAATGTAGCGTCTTCCCATCTCGACGATGGAGCCTCCCGAAAGGTTCTGGTTGAAATTCTGGATCCTGTTAGAAATGGTTGCCAGGTCTACATTGTAGGATTTCAGCAGGTAATCATTTGTCTCGATCAATACCTCAATTTCTTCGGCACCATCAATCTCTACATCGGCTATTCCCTCCAGTCTTATCAACTCATTTTTTACATAATTCTCGGCTACTTTACGTAGTTCATTTAAATCATCAGTTTCTGTATGCTGGAAGGCCACAAGCATGACAGGATCAGCATTCGGATCATGCTGTGTGATATTGATCTCGTCCAGGTCTTCCTGGTTGAATGAAGACAGGGCCTTGGACAGGTCCAGGAAAGCCTCGTCCATATTCTTATCCCAGCTGTATTCCACCTCGATCTGCGCAACCCCCACACGGGAGACTGATGAGACATTGCTTACCCCGCTTTGCCGGATGGCCAAAGCTTCAATTCGGTCTACAAATTTTTCTTCAATTTCCTCAGGTGGCCGCTCCCCGGATTTCAACTCGATGAATAAACGCGGATTATTAAGGTCAGGAAACAGATCAATCCCCAGCTTGTCAAAAGAAATATATCCTAGCAACAGGGTGGCAAGGATGATCATACTGACCGAGACCGGATTGTCAACAGAGAATTTGGTTATGGATTTCAACATTATTGCCGGGGATTAAGTTCCTGAAAAATTTCTTTACCTGAGTACCTTGACCCTGGACTTGTCCCTCAGGGTTTCAAATCCTTTACTGACAACTGACTCTCCGGCTTCCAGTCCCTCAATAACCTCAACCATGTCAACGCTTTCCAGTCCAGTAGTAATCACCCTCTCATTGGCAACCCCCCTTTCCACAACAAATACAGTTCGTGTCCTGTTCCTGGAAACAATGATATCTTTGGGGATGACAACGGTGTTCTCTGCACTGTTTATTACCAGGTCTGCCTTTACAAACATTCCGGGCAGTATTATTTCTGCTCTATTACCGACATTAATCATGCATTTAAAGGTCCTGGCTTCAGGATCAATGGCCGGTGATATCTGGGAAATCTCACCGATGAGTGTATCCAGGGGACTGGTATAACTGGTGACATAGACTTTGAAACCCCTCTCAACATTCCCAAAATACTTTTCCGGAAGATTCGTTTCCAGGTAAAGCATGCTGTAATTGATGGCCTTTACCAGTATTGTATTTGCTGCAACCCTGGTATCATTGGTAAAATATGGCAGTTCTGATATTACTCCAGAGAAAGGTGCCTTGACAGACATCTTGGCCTGGTTGATCTGGCTGCTCTCAATGTCATATTCTGAATTGATGAATCCTATCTCTGCATTTTTCAATTCACGTAATGTAGCACCACCCTTTTCATAAAGGGATTTCTGCTTGTCAAACTCCTGCCGGGAGATTTCAAGATCCACTTCCTTTGACCTGATCCGCAGGTTATTATAATATTCCTCATCCTCGAGTTTGATGATGACGGCTCCTGCCTTCACCTTATCACCAAGGATATATGGCCTGCCTGTTGCCGGATTGTTTTGAAGCCGGTACTTGCCTGCCATTTCAGATTCAAGGCTGACTTCCTTGATGGGGTAAACCGTACCGGTGGTGTTGATAAACTCTTCAAGGGAAGAGGTGTCTACTTCGATCACCCCAACGGGGACTTCAATAGAGGTCTCAACATTCAGATCGGGCTGCTTGCATGAATTTACGGTTACCAGGGCAGCTATCAGGATGGTGAATAGTAATCTTGTTTTTTTCATCAGTATATCTTGATTTATTGGTTTTCTTCTTCAAAGAGTTCCCCAGGTATTATGGAGACCTGGAATTCAAAATCGTATAATGTCTGGATCTTAAGGTTCAGTAATTCTAATTTTAAATCAATAATGGCGTTTGTCAGGGCCATTTTATTGTCTGATAACTGGCTTTGTATGATTCCCAGGTCCAGGCTCGTGAGGTCACCGTTCTTGTATCTTTCCAGGTTTATATCATAGGTGAGTTCGGCATTGTCAACCGTTTTTTCCTGGATAATAATCTGGTTCTCAAGGTTCTTAATGCTTCTGATGATGGACCTGATATTGACCTGGATATTTATTTTCTCTATCTCAAGATCTATCTCGGTACTCTTGATATCCGCCTCCGCTGCCTTGATCTCAGATTTCCTTTCCCCCCAGTCAAAAATCGGGATATTAAGTGTGAGTCCCACACTAGGCGTATTGGTCGGATTATCGAATAACTGTGAGAGGTCCTCATGGTTCGCCGTTATTCCGAAAGAGGCTGAAATGGATCCTGCAAACTCATTGGTGGTTTTCGCTTCCAGCAGGTTAAACATGGAATTTTCTATATCTATGGCACGTTGCCGGAGCTCCATCCTGTTTTCCAGCGCATGGTTAAGGGCCATATCCGGATCTATCTCCACCGAATCAGCCTTAATGACAGTTAAAAGCTCAAATTCATCGGTAAGGGGCATGCCAATGACCACTTTCAATTCATCCATGGCATTCAGCAGGTTTAGCTCAGAGGTATAGACCGAGGAACGGCTGGTCGCCAGGTTCACCTCAGACTGGTACAGCTCCTCCAATGCCTGGAGTCCCCCTTCAACCTTGTTCCTCGTTATCTCATGGCTGGCCTGGTTATTCTTCAATTCTTCGTTGGCGATGTCCAGTCTCATCTGCATGGAATAAACAGCATAGAAAGTCTGTGCGACATTCCTTTCCAGGTTCAGTTTCTGGAGCAGGTATCTCAGCAATGCTGTTTCATAGCTTAGTTCGACCCTGGACAATTCCACTTTTGTCCGGTTATAGGTAAATATTGGCTGTGTCAGCTGCAGATACAATCGGTTGTTCCAGGTTCGGGAAATAGGATCCACTGCCCCTGTGGACTGAGAATTGTTATAGTCATACCAGAAGGTATTATACAGGGAAATAGTTCCATCTGTTGGCAGTATCCGCTGGTTGATCGAGAATGTCCCGGTCGAAGTGGCTGATTCATTCAGGAACCATTCGCTGGTTCTCCTGTCGAAGCGGTTGGCCCTCTCGTATTCGAATGGATTCAGCACCAGTCCGAATTGAGATTTCAGCCTGGCCCGCTGGGCATTCAATAATTCCTGGTTCCTGAGAAGATCTAGCTCAACCTGTTGCATGATCGGACTGTTCAGGATGGCAATATCCAGGGCCTTCTCCATATCCATTAATACCTGGGCTCGTAGTCCGGTTGCCATGAACGTTAACAGGAGCATAAGCCATAAATACCTGTACCTGCTGAATGGATTTGTTGATCTCATTTTATTTGTATTATAATTATTTTCTTACCCATTTGACCGCATCGGCGATCACCCGCCTTCCGTTCGTCTTATTTGATAATTCAATGGTGGCGGTATCTCCCGGGAAATGGAATGCACCTATTTTATTCCAACCTTCTTCAGGACTTCTAAGTGTAAACGCTACATCCTCTGAGCCTGCATTGGAAGATATGGTATAGTGGTAGACATTGCCCTCATCTGCGAACCTGGGACCAGATCCACGGCCCCCCTGACCCGGGCTCCTTCCGCCCTGGCCGCCGCCACCCCCGGACCTTCCGCGCTGGGGGCGTCCCAGCATGGCTGAAGTAGGAATATATACATATACATCATAAAATCCGGCAGCAGGAAGTACGGTGGTCCACCTTGCAAGATTTCCCCCTTCTCCGTTTCTTGTCAGAAAGGCGGACCGGACAGATTCTCCATAAAACCCGGAATGGGCGACAGGTGTCCATTTTATCGGGTTCCTGCCCGACACCTGTTCGTAGAAAACTTCATTCATTTCCTCCTTGCGGGCATCAATGAATTGTTTCAGTTTGCTCTCGTAAGATTTGGATTCATGATAGAATCCCGGGTCTTCATTGTCGACAATAAATTCACCAGGGATACTCAGCGTTAATTCCTTATCAGATATGCGTTCATATTCCTCCACGTCGGTCCGGTCAATTTGCTGTGCTGATCTCAGGAAAGTACTGAAGGTGGAAGGGATGTTGGCAGAAATAAGGGTATTCACGGTCATCATCCTGGGTTGTTCAAAAAGGCTTATCTGGATCTCCTTTGTGATCCCGGGATCGAGCTCATACAGCCGCTGTTCAGTGCTCCCGCTGCCAAATGATCCGGGCATCCTGAATGATACATCCACCAGACCTTTTACTTTCCCTGTGTTACGCAGTTTGAATCTGACCAGGAAAACTTCACCGACACCATCTCTGGTTTCAATGTAATCCGGACTACTCATTATGAAGGTCGGGATCTTGCCTTTGGTATTGATGGTTTCAAAATAAGGCTCGATCTCAACGCCGAATTTCCTCTCAAAATCTGCAGAAAAGCGTTCAAAAGTAATTTCCCTGAATGCATTGTCCTCCAGGTAGGGATATAAAAAATTATCGAATTCACGGAGCCCGACCCTGTTTTTCAGTGCCAGGAATATGAAACTGCCAGTCTGTTTCACCAGTGCCGAAGAAACAGAATTTTCCCAGTCCCCCAATATCTCGCTGAGGGAATTATCCTTGAGTGCCAAATTAGCTGTTTCACTGTCCGTCATACCACCCCGGAAACTTTGCATCATAGAGGATGAGAAGCCTTCCTTCAGGTACATCTCAAGCATGGAATTAAACAGGGGGAAATCAGGGGAAGAGATCCCGGTCATATAACTATAATAGAGTGGGAATACACAATAGGGATTTTTTGTGAAATTAACACCACTGAAAGCCATCAGGTTCTCTCCCCCCTGCCGGAAACCCCCACCCGGACCGGACATGGTGTTGCTCCTGAAAAATGTGCTTCCCAGGAATCGTTTGAATAATCTTGCCTCGATCTCCTTTGGTGTCCTGGTCTCATTTTCCCGCCTGTTCCGTCTCTCCTCAAAATATTTATAACGGCCGAAATCCAAGGATGACATACCAGCCCCTTTTTCCGGAAACAGGATCATTTCAGGCTGGATGGTCTCAAAATATTCTACCTGGGGCCTTTCATAGGCATGAAATTGTATGGGTGTTTCAACCAGGTTGATGCGCTTAAATGGGTAATACAGGTCAAGGTCCTCAATCTCGTAATCATCCTTTTCTTCCTTGACCAGGTCCCAGATGGTATCGGTGATGTTGGTAAAAAAACCGGAAAAGAAATCATGTCCGGGTTTCAGGTAGAGATTGTATTCTATCCCGTCGAGGGTATCGCTTCTTTTTTCAAATGATCCAATCACAAGGGAAAGGGCACTCAGGTCCATGTCCGGTGTAAAATGAAATTCATCACCGCTTACCTCGATTTCTCCAGTTGAGACAGGGGTAAGCCCGGTATTGGGGTTCACTGTCATTTCAAACTGCACAAAGTCCAGGCCTCGAGGCATGAATGTTTGATTATTAAAACCTACGCCGGCAATAGGGTACCAGATTATTTCAGGTGTCAGCAAAAGAAAATCCTCGGTGATTATCGCCGGTTTCTTATCAACTGTAGCCACCTGAATGCGCTTCAACTCCCTTCGGGTTTCATCTGCTATGTCGAGGTATGCGATTGATCCTTCCGGGGTACCGGAATAATAGAAGGAACACTGGAACCTTCTCCTGGGAGCGAGTCCCTTCTCCGGTATGATTTCCAGGATCTGTCCTTCCCTGGAAAATTCCACATTTCCATTTCCGGAGGTAATACTGTCTATCTTAAATCCGGGGTTTAAGGAAAACACCAGGGTATCCAAGCGGGTACTGTTACGGTTTCTAACTGACAGGGCTGAAGAGATCCTTATTTTAGATCCTTCCTGAGTGACATCCAGCTTATTAGAAAGGATATCCACAACTGGTTTGCTGGCATGGCTGTTATTCAATGAGAGGTATTCTTCTCTTACTTTGTCCTCCTGCTGATGAAGTGTGAAATAACGGTATCCCAGGAATCCGCCGAAAACAATAAATATTACCATTGCAATAACATTCAGTCCATTCCACCTGCCGGTCTGGGGAAGCCTGTTCAGATACCTGATGGTGGCAAAAATAAATCCCAGTCCAATGCAAAAATAGGCCAGGCGGTGAAGAATGATCCTGTACGGTTCACCGAATCCTATAAAATCAGAATAGATCATGGGTAAGTTAAATGCCATATAGTCCGTTACCCCGTAGAGCTTATCCTTGAAATAGAACAGGGTGAGCCCGATATAGCCCAGCAGGATAACAAAGGTGACAGCCTGGTTCCTGATGATGATCATTAATAGAAATGAGAGTCCCAGGATAAATACAAGTGTAGGTATGGTAATCAGCAAGGGATAGAACAGATATGCCTGCCAAATTACTGGAATATCCTTGTGGACCAGGTTGAAAACCAGGCCAATAAGTAATGCAACCATCACCAGGCCGATAAATAGGGTGAGTATTCCCATTGTTTTCCCTACCACATATTCCCCGTTTGTAATAGGCCTGGTATAAATGACTTCCGTGGTATCAAGTTTTTTATCACGCTTTAGAAAATCCGATGCCAGGAATACAGCTATGATTGCCTGTGCTACATTGATGAATAAAACGTTGATATAAGGTACATTGGCCGCAATGGCACGGACTGTCCAGCGAGCCCCTCCATGGAATCCGAAAAAACCCATGTTTATGCTGAACAGGAAAAAAAGTGCAATGATGGAGAATATCCTGAAGAACCAACTTCTGTACAGGGTCTTTCTCTCATATTTCGAGACGGTTAATATGTTCTGGAAGTTGATCAAAGCTTCCAGTGATTTAATGTGTTTTCCATGAAATGTACATAGGCGTGTTCGAGGTTTGGATGGATTTCCCTGGCCTCAATGTCAGCTGGTTTCTCACCCACGAACTGGATTTCCCAGCCGTCTCCCGACGGGATGGTGGAAATGATGGGGTAGCTTTCCTTCATATTTTCGTATTGTTCCTCACTTACACTTGCCTGCCATACAAAACCCTTGGCACCGGTAACCAGTTTGTCAGGAGCGCCATCATAAACCAGTTTTCCTTCGTTCAGCAATGCCATCTGGTTGCAGGTGCTGGATATATCACCCACAATATGAGTGGACAATATAATGATGGTTTCTGTATGGCTTAGATCCGACAGGAGATTTCTGAACCTGATTCGTTCTTCCGGATCGAGTCCTGTCGTCGGTTCATCAACAATTATAATGGAAGGTTGGGATATCAGGGCCTGGGCTATACCAAGCCGTCGTTTCATGCCTCCTGAAAGTTTGTTTGCCATCCTGTTCCTTACTTCGTACAAACCCACATCTCTCAGCATCCGGTCCACCTGCTCACCCCTTTCTTTAGTGGAGGTCATGCCTGCGAGGCGGGCGGCATAGTCTAAAAATTCCCAGGACCGAAGTTTGGCAAAAAACCGGAAATCCTGGGGAAGGTATCCGAGCATTTTTCGCACTTCCTTTCTTTGCTTATTGATATCCCGGCCATTGATCAGTACCTCTCCGGAACTGGGTTGCATAAGGGTTACCAGGATGCGTATCAGGGTGGATTTTCCGGCTCCATTGGGTCCAAGCAGACCAAACATGCCCTCTCCAATGCATAGGTCAATATCAATCAGTGCCGGGTGGCCGCCGGGATAAATCTTGTTTAAATTCGTAATTCTAATCTCCAATTCGCTTCCTGTTCTTTTGACTTGTAATAATTTGAAATTATCTATTATAAAGATAAAAATGTTTCCCGCTGTATGGTCAGACTTTCGGTATTTGACTTATAAAATCGGCAATGGTTTAAACCTTTGCAGGGGAAAAAGGTCTAAATTGCTGAACTATATTTATTAATTATAAGACGCATGAATATGAAAACGGTAACAATAATGGTTTTTCTTGTAATTTGCTTAATGCCTGCTTTCTCACAACCACCAGGCGGTGGAGGTGGCGGCAGACGGCAGATGACTGAGGAGCAAGTTACGGAAGGAGTCCGGCGAACAGCAGACTCTCTGGATCTTACAGACGCACAGGAGAAGAAAGTCCTTGAATTTGAATTGGAATTTTACAAGGAAAGGCAAAAAATGTTCGAGAATTTTGATCCTGAGACCGGCGATCGTGAGGTTATGAGAGCTAATATGATGAAACAGAGAGATGAGCGGAACGAAAAATACGCAGAAGTGCTCACGGAAGAGCAACTGGAGAAATTCAAACAAATGCAGGATCGCAGGCGGCAGCAAATGCGTCAGCGCAGGGAGGAGGATTCTGGCGGAGATCGTGGCCGTGGCCGTGGATAATTCAAAATCGCTTTGAAAGGAACCAATACAGTATTTTAATTCATAGTCCGAATCTAAAATTTGGAGACATTTATTGAACCCGGGAAACTGGAAAGTAATCCTGGATTCCCAAAGCAGAAACAAAAAGCCCTGGCTGAATTAACGGATGGTATGATTGATGAGCCCATCGTCAATATCATCAGGGGATTTAACAACCTGTCTTGCTGTTTTACCCTGCAATGTTGTTACGGGCATTTTGTATACGATGGACATTGGCCCCCCCACAACCTCGATCCTATCCCTGAATCAGATAAAATAAACAGGGTGGAGTACCGGATCGCCTATATTGCTTTTTGCATAGATAATAGTGAAGCGGGAAGAAAACTATTGGAAAAATTGCCGAAGATTACCTCAATCGATCCTGAGAATATCCAGTTCTGTTCTGCCAGGTGGTTCTGGAGAAGACAGGTCAATTCCTATGCGCTCCAGGTTGAACCTGACAGGTTTAAGCATAAAGACAAGGCTATCCTTGATTACAAGGAAGCCCTGTATATTGAAAAGTTGAGGGGTGAATTTTTTCGTAAATTGGAAGAACTGTTGCTAACTCCATAACCTGTCCCAGGCCCGCATTTCATCCCATTCCGGGGTAGGGGCAAAGAGTTCTTCTCCTTCCACAAGGAATTCCCTTACCACCTCCTCGTCGAGTTCAACACCTATTCCGGGATTCTCAGGGACTTTTACATAGCCGTTCTGGACAAAGGGTTTTTCAATGCCGGTGACCAGGTCTTCAAACTTGGGTGAATCAACTGCATGATGTTCCAGCCAGAGGAAGTTTTCGGTGGCTGCAGCTGCATGCACAGCCCCCAGGAATGACACCGGTCCCGCAGCATGATGTTGCATGAAGCCTATCCCATGCATGGATGCAAAATCACCGATTTTTTTTGTTTCCAGGATCCCACCTGCCGTGTTCGGATCAGGATGGACTATATCTACCGCATGTTGTTCAATCAAATCATGAAATCCCCCATACAACTTGTAGATATCCTCACCGGTCTGCGTTGGGGTGGTTGTTGATTGGGTGATCTCCTTCCATTGCTCGGTGTACTGCCAGGGGATGATGTCCTCGATATAGGCCAGGTTGTAAGGTTCAGCTGCCCTGGCGATCTTGATGGCTTCATTGACCCCAAAATGGCCCCAGTGATCTGTGCCCATGGGGATCTCGTATCCAATCTGTGACCGCATTACATCGAGGAATTCCATCAGCCTGTCCATGCCTTTGTCTGTGACCTGGACGGCAGTAAAGGGATGTTTGGTCATTCCATAGTCCCGGTACTCATATTGCCATGGTTTCAGGTCTCCCCGGGGATCATTGATGATGGTCCCGGGTGTGTCCCTGAGCAGGGGGATCCCGATATCCATTTTTAAGGCTGTGTACCCCTGGTCAATTCTTTCCTGCATTCGATTGGCATATTCCTGGGGATCAGGGGACCGTGTTGTATCGCAGTAGAGCCGCACCCTGTCCCGGTATTTTCCACCGAGTAATTGATATACAGGGACGCCGTAGGCCTTACCGGCCAGGTCCCATAATGCCATCTCCACACCCGAAACACCGCCTCCCTGGCGTCCATGATGACCAAACTGGCTGATCATATTGAAAAGCCGCTCAACATTACAGGGATTCTCTCCTAATAGCCTGCTCTTTAAGAAGAGGGCATATTCCTTTGCGGCCCCATCACGAACATCACCATGGCCGACAATCCCCTGATTCGTGTAGATCCTGACTATGGGCGTACGGAATACCACCCCACTGATCTCTGCAATACGCATATCTGTAATCTTCAAGTCTGTAGGGGCCCCATTGCGGTTTACTTTTTGCGTAAGGTATTCAAGCTGCTCATGGATAGATTCATTGAGTAAAAGTCCAACGGAAAGTCCACCAAGTCCGGCCTTTTTCAGGAAGCTGCGACGTGAGTCTACGGGAGGGGTAATTGTCTTTTTTTTCATGATATTGCTTTTGGTGTTGGCATCAATCCATAAATTTAATAAATTCACTCGATTAGTAGACATCTCAAATCCACACTATGCGCAATACTTTTTTTAAGATCTTGATGATTGTTTCCTTCCTGTTACTGGCTGTCTTCATTTATGCATGGATAAAGGGTATCCCGGGATTGACCGGTCCTATGCTTACACTGTTTTTCGTGAGTCTGGCCATCAGTTTCTATGGTCATGGTAAGCTGAAGAAATTTGCTTATACCATATGGATTTTCGCCGCTGTAACTGTTTCAATGAATTATCCGCAGTTATTCCAACAGATCGGGGATTTCGATCTGAAAAAGTCCATCGTTCCCCTGCTGCAGATCATTATGTTCGGCATGGGCTCCCAGCTAAGCATTAAGAATTTTGCCGACGTGATCCGTATGCCAAGGGGTGTGATCATTGGTATAGTTTGCCAGTTTACCATCATGCCCATTGTTGGGGTAAGCGTTGCCAGAGCATTTGGATTCCCGCCGGAGATTGCAGCCGGGATCATACTGGTCGGATGTTCTCCAAGCGGACTGGCATCCAATGTCATGTCCTTCATCGCACGGGCAAACCTGGCATTAGCAGTTACACTTACGGCAGTTGCTACGATGCTGGCTCCCCTTTTAACCCCGCTGTTGATGAAATTGCTGGCTGGACAATACGTTCCCATAGATTTCTGGAGCATGATGCTGAGCATTGTAAATATTGTAATCCTGCCAATCGTTGCTGGATTGATATTCAACGCCATTGGATATGGACTGACCAAATGGAAAAGCATTGTTATCCAGGCAATTGTTTACATTCTTATTATACTGGCCAAGAATTTTCTCAACTTCCAGATCAATGATATTTCACTTCAGCAATTTCTTTCAGCCGCCGCTATGGATATGCTGTGGTTCTCCCTTTTGCCGATAATTGCAGCATTGACCTTCAAGCATTATGCCCGTGGCAGGAAGGGATGGCTCGATAAGGTGATGTCACTTGTATCCATGCTTGGGATAGGTATTATCATTACCATCATTACTGCTGCCGGGAGGGACAGCCTGATGGCCATTGGCATGGCTTTGGTCCTGGCTTGCCTGATCCATAACCTGGCCGGTTATTTCTTGGGATACTGGGGATGCAGGCTGTTAAGAATGGATGAAAAATCATGCCGGACCATCGCCCTGGAAGTAGGGATGCAGAATGGGGGACTGGCAAGCGGGATTGCCCTGGAAATGGGGAAGGTTGCGACCATTGGCCTGGCAGCAGCTGTATTCGGACCGATGATGAATGTAACCGGCTCATCCCTGGCCACCTGGTGGCGGGGGAAAGCAGAAAAGGAACCCGAACCCGAAACGGAGGAAAGTAATATAGACAGTAATTAAATTAAACACTTATACTATGAAAAATTTAATGATTATTTTCAGTATGGTCTGCCTGATCATGGCAGGAACCCTGGTAACCCGTGCACAAATGGCCGATCCCGATGAGATCAAGTTCCTAACCCTTGAGTGGGAAGGAGAACGCTTCCCGGATGGGCGACCAAAACTGCCGCAGGATCTGCTGGACCGCCTGAAGAATATCTCCATTGAAGAAGCCTGGGGAGTAATGCGCGGCGAGGGTTATCACAACCAGTTTGCCGGGGATTGGAAAATGCTGCGTGAAGACCAGCCATTTACCGGACAGGCCCTTACTGTCCTTTATTTGCCCAAGAGGCCGGAGTATGCGGACCGCGTGTTGAAAAAGGGACATGAGGAAGGGATGAAGGGGGCTACGAATTCCTGGCCCATAGACCTGTTAACAGAAGGAGATGTCTATGTGGCAGACTGTTTTGGGAAAGTGATTGACGGTACACTGATCGGGGATAACCTGGGGAATGCCATCTATACCAATTCCAAGAGGGGGGTCATCTTCGACGCTGGGTCAAGGGATCTCGAAGGACTCTCTAAAATTGAAGGTTTCAATGCCTATGTGAGGGGTTGGGATCCCTCTTTTTTAACCGAAGTTATGTTAGCGGGCATAAATGTCCCCATTAAAATAGGAAACGCAACAGTCTTCCCGGGGGATGCAGTCCTGGCCAAAAAAGAGGGTGTTATTTTTGTTCCACCCCACCTGCTGGAGAAAGTCGTGATCACTTCTGAATTTATTGGACTTAAGGATGCATTCGGACACATGCGGTTGAGGGAAGGAACATATACACCCGGACAGATCGATGGCAAATGGAGCGATGAGATCAAGGCAGATTTCCTGCAATGGGTAGAAGCCAACCCGGACCGGCTGCCTATGACCAGAGAGGAGCTTGACGAATACCTGAAAGGCAGAACCTGGTAGAAAATATTAAATACGATAGATATGAGAAAATTTAATCGCCGCGAATTTGTTTCTGCGCTGTCCCTCGGTACTGGATACCTGATGTTCAGCAATCCGATTACCGGATGTGCAAATATTACCTCCACTGATCCTTTTCAAATTGTGAAATTGGGTAAGAGCGGACTGGAAACCACCTTGCTGGGAATGGGATGTGGCGTTCATGGCAGCATGCGAACATCATTCCTGACCAGGCAGGAGAGGAGCAAAAGCGTGGCCCTGGTCAGGTATGCTTATGATGCCGGTGTCCGTTTTTTCGACGGTGCCGATCTTTACGGATCCCATGATATTATTGCGGAAGCCTTGCAGGACTTGCCCCGCGAAAAGATCCTGCTCTCTTCCAAGATCTGGACCAGGGAGGGTGGAATACCTGGTACTGAACGTCCTGATGCAAATATTGTGGTGGACCGTTTCCGGAAGGAACTCAATACGGATTATATTGACCTTATGCAAATCCATTGTATGGTCACAGATGATTGGACCGAGACCGAAAAGCGGCAGATGGATATTCTTTCAGACCTTAAAGCAAAAGGGATCATTAAGGCCCACGGCGTATCTGTCCACAGCTGGGAGGCCATGAAAGCCGCTGTTGAGAGTCCCTGGGTAGATGTTCTTCATGCACGTATCA
>CAZXOJ010000008.1:0-32656 GCA_964642325.1 uncultured Bacteroides sp.
GGAAATGAAAAAATTCAAAAAGGCCATAGCATACCTCGATAATTCCAGGGAATGGCCGGAAAATCTTGGTTCAGGAAAATCTTACGAACCAGATACGCGACTTCAGGACTATATTGCCGCGTATTGTGAAATGCAACTTGGGAACAGCGGAGCAGCCGACAACTATTATCAGCATATCATTGATTTCTCCCGTAAACAATGGAGCGACACCAGGGACCCTGCAAATATCTACATAGCCACCCGTGTTTTTGATACCCAGGGGATACCACAAGCATCAGAAGCGCTAATAAAAGACTGGGAAATCAAACAGGATTCCTTGAGGGATTGGAGAATTTCAGGTGGCTCTTCTTCACCTCAAGTACAATGGGTATTGGCGAAATACAAAATGAATGAAAATGAGGCGAAGAAACTGGAAGCGGGGATACTGGATCATTTGTCTGGAAGCAGCAATTTCGACATCTTCCTAAGGGCTTTTCATCTTATTGATATAAAACCTGAATAACCTGGAAATCACCACACATTGCACAAGTCCGAAACTCTCCTTATTTTGTAGAAAGATAATTTTACTAATCCGGATAAGTCATGAACAAACTTTTCACCATTTTGTCATTTTTGTTGCTTGCCGCCTGTAATCCCTCTGCTGATAAAAAAAGCGATTCACAAGATAAAGCCAAAACCGGAGCCTTGTCAGAAATAAAAGTCCCAGTTTATGCTTGGATGGGAGGGCCTAACCAGGCTACCAACAAAGAGATTAAAGCGGACTTTATGGACCTGAAAAACAAGGGAATTATTGGTCTCATGTACAATGGAGGCCATGATCCACAAACCTACAAGCGGGTTGGCGGGATTGCAAAAGAAGTGGGATTGGAATTCCATACCTGGATCCCAGCCTTGATACAGGCTGAAAACCCAAAACTGAACCCGGAGTTATATGCACTCAATGGCCTGGGAGAATCTGCATATACCAAACCTGCCTATGCAGATTATTATAAATTCCTATGCCCTAACCGGGAGGAAGTATACCAGTTTCTCGCAGCGTTATATGGCAGCATTGCGAATCTTCCAGAAGTGGATGGCATTCATCTGGATTATATCCGGTTCCCAGATGTGATCCTGGCTGAAGGACTATGGGCGAAATACAAGCTTGTGATGGACCGAGAATACCCTCAATTCGATTATTGTTATTGTGATTTTTGCGTGAATGGATTCAAAGAAAAGACAGGAATTGATATCAAATCCGTGGAGGATCCTTCACAGGTAGAGGAATGGAAACAATACCGCTATGATCTGATCACCAGTATCGTAAACCGATTAGCGGATATGGTCCACGCCAAGGGCAAAGAGATCAACGCTGCCGTATTCCCGGGTCCGAATTCCATTGCCAGGAAAATCGTTCGACAGGAATGGGACAAGTGGAATATTGATGCATTCTATCCGATGAACTACAATGATTTTTATCTGAAAGGTACAGAATGGGTTGGCGAGGTCAGTAATGAAGGAGTGACTGCCCTCAACAACCAGAAACCTCTGTTCAGCGGCCTGTTTATCTGTCCAAGACCTGAGAATAAGGCCGATGAACCAGATCCCGAAGGGCATGGCCTGATTCCTGAAGAGCTGGAAGACGCCATCCGTGAATCTATTGAAAATGGGGCAGCCGGGGTATGTTTGTTCACTCCTGGCAGGATGACGGATGAACATTGGAAAGTTTTTGAAACCGCAATTCGGAAGGACTTTTCCAAAAAGTGACCAGATGTATTTTATACAATTAACAGGAAGACAAAGGTCGGGGAATGGCAAACATCTATAGGTCCACGGGAATTAAATTATCCCGAAAATCTCTTACTTTACAGCTAAAATAAAATCATAGATAAAGATGAATCATGAATATGTAAACCGTGTGGTGGATCTGACCAATCCAGAAAAGAATAATATATATAACATGTCCCGGGAGGAAGCAATTGAACTGATCAAAACTGGAGATGCCCGGGCTGTACGAAAAATTGATGGTCAATTTGCCCTGGTGGCACAGGAAGGAAAGAAAATACACCTGGCAAGATCCATCGGGCGCCCCCTGCGTTTTTTTATTGCCAAATTGAAGGACGGTCCCTGCCTGGTAATTGCTGATCGCATTGACCAGATCCATACATATCTGAAAAAGGAAGGACTGGAGGATCAGTTTCACCCTTCCTATACAAGGATGGCTCCTGCACACCATGTCACAAGCATCGAATTACTTGGCTGTCCCGATCCAAGTCCGGTATATAGACGTTTTTTTACACCTGAACGGAACAGGTTCAAAAATACCGATGTCGAAACCATTGGCCGAAATTATATTGGCGTTTTATATGAGGAGATTAAAAAATGGCTGAGGTTCAGGGCAAAAACGGGACCCATTGGGGTTACTTTTTCTGCAGGCATTGACAGCGGGTCGGTGTTTGTGCTGACTTATAAGGCCCTGTTGGAACTTGGAGAGAGCCCCTCAAGGTTAAAAGCATTCACCCTGAGTGTGGATGACCATGGTGAAGATCTGAAACAGGCCCGGACATTCCTGCAAGACCTGGGACTGGAACTTTTTCTGGAACCCATCCTTATCAAATCATCAGCATTGGACTGGAAGAAAACCATAAAGGTGGTGGAAGACTACAAACCGCTGGATATACAGGCTGCCACAATGAACCTGGCAGTACTTGAAGGTATCCGCTCCCGCTATCCTGAATGGAAATACATCATTGACGGTGATGGCGGTGATGAAAACCTTAAGGATTATCCGATTGAAGAAAATCCAGAATTGACCATTCGATCTGTGCTGAATAATTTAATGTTATACCATGAAGGCTGGGGTGTTGACAAGATGAAACACTCCTTAACCTATTCCGGGGGATTGAGCAGGGGCTATATGCGTACTTACACTCCAGCAGACAGACTCGGGTTTGAGGCTTTCAGTCCCTATACACTTGAAAATGTCATTGAAATTGCCGAAGGCATACCTTTTATTGAACTTACGGAATGGGATCATGAAAAACTCTATGAACTTAAAGGCAGGGTAGTATCAAGTGGTGTTAAAGCTGTCACAGGGATGGAAATGCCGGTTTTCACAAAAAGGCGCTTCCAGCATGGAGTAAGCTCGATGGATACCTTTAATGATCACTTCCCAGAAAAAGAAATCGACTACCGAAAGGAATTCCTGGCGATCTATGAGTAGATCTGTAGATTATCCAATTGACAATCAATGGGTTTTTTCTCACCGTAGAAAAAAGAACCCAGTTGATCCATACAGGCCTTATGCCTGGTTCGTGGAAAAAGAATATAGGAAACCCGGACTTATTGAAGATGTTTCAACCATTCTGTTAACGAATAACGAATGCCCTTTCCGCTGCCTGATGTGTGATCTTTGGAAAAACACGACAGATAAACCTGTCCCACATGGAGCCATCCCGGAACAAATCAAATTTGCCCTTTCCAGCTTACCCCCTTCAAGGCATCTGAAACTTTACAACAGTGGCAGCTTTTTTGATAATAAGGCCATACCTGAAGATGATTACCGGGAAATTGCATCGCTGATTGAAGATTTTGATACTGTTACCGTAGAAAGCCATCCGTTTTTTTTAGGTGAAAAGACCCTGCAGTTCCAGGAGCTGATTAAACCAGCTTTACAGGTAGCCATTGGACTTGAAACGATTCACCCGGATATACTTCCTGGACTTAATAAAAACATGGACCTGGCTGACTTCGAGCATTCAGTCACCTACCTGGCCTCCCATGGGATCACAAGCCGTGCATTCATCCTGCTGCGCCCTCCCTTTCTGTCTGAACCGGAAGGCATCCTCTGGGCTAAAAAATCAATTGATTATGCTTTCAGTGTGGGCGTGGCAACTTGCATTGTTATTCCTGTAAGATCAGGGAACGGTGCACTGGATGTATTAAAGGGGGAAAAATATTTTGAAGAACCGGACATCAAATCACTGGAAAGGGTCATTGAATATGGGATAAAGCAAAAAGCTGGTCCTGTTTTTGCCGACCTCTGGGATATTGATAACTTTTCCTCATGTGGTATATGCCTGGAAATGAGAAAGAAAAGATTATCTCAGATGAATCTGCACCAAAAAACATATCCGCCCATTACATGTTCCTGCCGGGAAAACCAGTCAGGTAAGTCCTGATTGTTTTGTTAAGCATAAAGAAAACAAACCTAATTTATTAATTTTGCTCCCTGCTTAAAATGTTAAAACACATTTTTATGTCAAAAAGAAATATTCCAATTATACTCGTTCTATTGCATGGCTTTTTTTTCATGGCATGCCAATCAGGAAACAAGCCATCAGGTTCGAATACGACAGCACCTGAATCAGAGGACTTCTACCAGGAGATACTCAAGTATTCCGGTATCGATTTTGTACACACTATCGGAGATGATCATTTAAGCAATCTCGTTGAATCTGTAGGTGGAGGTGCCGCCTTCCTGGATTATGATCAGGACGGTTATCTCGACCTGTACATGTGCAACGGTAATTATACTGAGAATTTAAGTATGAATGAAGATCAACAGCCAGTCACAACTTCGGAAAACCGCCTATACAGAAATCGCCAGGATGGAACGTTTGAAGATGTGACAAAAAAAGCGCAGGTTGGTGACAGGGGTTATGGCATGGGAATGACGATTGGAGATTTCGACAATGATGGGTTTCCTGATATCTATATCAGCAATCATGGTCCCAATGTACTCTACCGGAACAATGGCAACGGAACCTTTGCCAATGTAACCAATAACGCCAACGTTGGTGGAAATGAGTGCAGCGTGGGAGCTGTATGGTTTGATTATGACAACGATGGTTTACTTGACCTGTATGTCGGGAACTATATAGAGTTCGACCCTCAATATAATTATTATTATGCCCCGGATGGATTTCCCGGGCCTATGGCTTACGAAGGACAGTCAGATGTGCTTTACCACAACCTGGGAAACGGGACCTTTGAAGATGTTACACTTGAAATGGGAGTCTTCAACACAGATGGCCGAGCCATGGGTGTTGGAGCTGCAGATTACGACAATGATGGGTTTACCGATATTTTCGTATCCAATGACCACATGGTAAACTACCTCTACCACAATGAAGGAGGTGAAAAATTTGAAGATAGGGGTATTATGTCAGGGGTCGCATTTAACCAGGTTGGAGAGGCTACCATCAGCATGTCAGTCGATTTTGCTGATTATGATAACGACGGACTCATAGACCTGTTTGTGTCGGATGATGTTTATTGTTCCCTCTATAAGAATGAAGGTAATGGGGTATTCTCTGAAATGTCCTACAATGCAGGAATTGCGGTGGCTTGTGGACAATTTGTGGGATGGGCGTCATCTTTCCTGGATTATGACAATGACGGGGATCTCGATTTATTCAAGGTAAATGGAGAGTTGAAACACTTATACGGACAGGAGGACCAGTTATTTGAAAACACAGGAAACGGAAAGTTTGTTGATGTTTCAACAGAAATGGGTGCGTATTTCCAGGAAGAAATGGTGGGCCGGGGGGCTTGCTTTGGGGATTATGACAACGATGGAGACATCGATGCCTATATTGTAAACCTGAATGATCACGGGGCATTGCTCCGGAACAATAAGGGAAACCTGAATAACTGGATAACATTGCATCTGATCGGTGAAATCAGCAACAGGGATGGAGTTGGGGCCAGTGTTACGGTCAGTGCCGGGGGACTGATACAGGTGGCGCAGAAGAAAAGCTCAAGTGGTTACCTTTCCCAGAACGATCCAAGGATGCATTTTGGCCTGGGCGAAAGTGATATGGTTGAAAGCATCGAGGTCAAATGGCCTTCTGGCCGCATTCAGTTACTTGAAAATATTAAAGCAGGGCAGCTTATTACCCTTAAAGAATCAGAATCGACTAAACCATGAATCTCAGAAGATCAATAATATTGGCTGTTTACCTGGTTGGAACCGGACTGCTGAGCACTTTTTTGATTTCATGTGGCAACCTGGTCTCCGAAGGCATGGTCATCTTTACCCGTGTCCCCGCTGACCAGTTGAACTTCCATAAGAAAGCATTCACCCACCAATACCCTGAAGCTCAAATAGTAGGATTGGACATGGATGATCTGGCAGGATCTGAAACAATCCTGACGGATGATTTCTATTCAGCCTGTTCCCCCGAAATTTCCTATGACGCAAAACACATGCTCTTCCTGGCACAGGAAAAAGAACAAGATACATGGCAGGTCTGGGAAATGGATCTAAAAAATGGTAACAGCAGGAAAATCACTGATTTTGAAGAATCATGTTCGGGTCCGGCTTATCTGCCCGGGGACCGACTTGTTTTCAGCCGGATTATGCCCAATGAAGGTTACGGATCAACGGCTGTCCTTTTTACCATGAACCTGGATGGAACAGATCTGAACCGGATCACTTTTCAACCTCACCTTGATCACCCTGCCACCATACTCAGGGATGGCCGGATCTTAATGCTCAGCAGGCAGTTGTATCCTGAAACAGGGGATATGATGTACCTGGCCATGAGACCCAATGGCACCAAAGCTGAACTCTTCTATAAGGGAACTGAAAGCAGCATGCTGGGTAGCCAGGCGTACGAGACCCTCGATGGTAATGTATATTTCACCCAGTGGGAAACTGGTAAGGATCATAAAACTGACCTGGTTTCTGTGCACCAGAACCGGCCCCTGTATTCCAAAGTGAATCACACTTCGGAGATTCCCGGAAGTTTTTATTCGGTGACTTCATTATCGGCGGGAGATCTGCTGGTTTCATACCAGCCTTCAGAAACAGAGACAGCCGGACTCTACACCTTCTCTGTAGAGGATGGATCCATGGGGGATGCTATTATTGATTATGCTGATTACCATATAGTTGAGCCTGTCCTGGTCGAGGCATATACAAGGCCCAGGCACCTTCCTGATGAAGTCAATAAAGCGGAATCAACCGGACAGCTTTTCTGCCAGGACATCAATGTCACAGCCAAACCATATGATAATCTTGCTGAAGCAGTTGAAGCAAGTATGATAGAGGTACTTGGCCTGGATGAAAGTATGGGAATTGTACCCGTAGAGGAAGACGGTTCTTTCTATCTGAATGTATTGGCTGATACCCCGTTCCGGATTCAGACCCTGGATGATAAAAAGCAGGTAGTAAACGGGCCTTCCGGCTGGCTGTGGGTCCGCCCCTTTGAACGCCGTGGCTGTGTCGGATGCCATGAAGATCCAGAGCTGGTGCCAAAGAATTTTGTACCTTTATCAGTGAAAAAACAACCGGTTTCCATCCCTGTGGAGGGTACACAGGAAACCACGCTGGGTTCAGCAAACGAAAAAACTGAATAATCATGCGGACTTATATCAAGATAATCATATTATCTTCTGTGCTGATAGTCCTCGGTCTGCTGATCCTCGTCCCGGGAAAAAAAGCGGCACGAAAACATGTTAACTATATTACTGCCGCGGAAGACCATCCCCTTAATTGTCTTCGTTGCCACTTGTATACCCAGAAGGATGGGCTCATTGCGAATGCCATTAATGCTGACTATCTATCACCCTTCAATATGGCCATCTCGTCAGATGGAGGGACTTTATACGTAGTGGCACAGGAAGCGAATGTATTACTGGTAGTTGATATTGGTTCGGAGAAAGTAGTGGACAGAATAGAAGTAGGTGAAAGGCCACACAGCGTAGTTTTAAAAAGGGATGGAAATACGGCATATGTAAGTAACCAGTGGGCTGATAACATCTATGAGATTGACCTTTCACTGGCCAAAATTGTTGACACACTCCAAACTGGAAGCGGTCCGGCGGGACTTGTACTCAGCCCGGATGAGCGCTTCTTAATTGTTGTGGATTCATATTCATCCGAAGTATCCTTCATAGACCTGCAGACGGGTTCTGAGGTCCGAAGATTAATGGCAGGGAATAACCCGGTACAGGCAGATATCTCCCCTGGAGGCGATCTTCTCTATGTATCCAGCAGAAGGACCCTTCCCAAAGAATACCTTACTCCACCTGTTACCGAGATGACCGTAATTGATGCAGGCCGGCAACGGGTCAGGGAACGCAAACTCTTTGAAAATGCACATATCATGGAGAATGTGGCATTCACACCCTCGGGGGATATGGTCCTGGCTACGCTGGTCCGTCCCAAGAACCTGATACCTTCCATACAGGTCGAAAAGGGATGGATGATGAATCATGGAATAGGTATCATTGAAACGGGCAATGAGGGCAGGATGGTCCAGTTGCTCACGGATGAACCCAATGCATATTACTCTGATCCATTTGACATTGTCATCACACCGGATGGACAGAAGGCATTTATCAGCCATTCCGGGGTGGATATTATATCCGCTATAGATCTTAATGCGATCCGGACATTGCTGGCAGGATCTACCCCTAAAGAGCTTGACACCTATGCAAATCACCTTGGGATAAGCAACCGTTACATAATGAAACGCATCCCGACAGGTGCCAACCCAAAGGGCCTGATAATTTCCCCCGACGGTAAATACCTGTATGTAGCCGAGAGGCTGGAAGACAGAATTGCAGTGATCAGCACCGAGAGCCTGGAGACTGTTAAAACACTTGACCTTGGAGGCCCGTCCAGGGTAACCGTGGCCCGGGCGGGACGCCGCATTTTTAATAATTCGGGAGGCACATTTCAGAATCAATATGGTTGTTATACATGCCACCCTGATTCCCATGAAGATGGACTGGTGTATAATATGGCGGGGAAAGATATGGGCAGGAACCTGGCCAATACGCAAACCCTGCGTGATATTGGGGATATTCCACCCTATAAATGGAACGGGAAAAACTCAAGCGTATACAAACAGGACGGTATGCGCTTCTCCACCATCCTGACCAGGACCGAAGCTTTTGATTATGATGAGCTGGACGCACTTGTTGCTTACATAGTCACCGGTATTAAAAATCCACCCAACCTGAGACACAATCCAAATGGTGAATTGACCAAAGCACAGAAAAGGGGAAAGAAATTATATTACAGGACACAGGACAATTTCGGTAATGAGATCCCTGAGGGGAACCGATGTGTCACCTGCCATCCTCCCCCCAATTTCACCAACATGCAGATGGCTGATGTGGGTACCCTTGCGGATACAGATGATCCCATGCTGTTTGATTCACCCCAGCTGAATAACGTTTATGAATCTGCACCATACCTGCATGATGGACGGGCTGGTACACTGGAAGAAATATGGACCAGGTTTAATGATGAGGATGAACACGGTGTGGCCAATGATATGCTGAAGGATGAGCTCAATGACCTGGTCGAATACCTCAAATCTCTACGGGATGCTAAATATTACAAAGACATTGATATTGAAACCTATAAGGCCGATATCGATTATTAATAATTCAAGAAAATGAAGCGCTTAAACATGGTTTTAGGGAAGGGAGCCAAGATTTCATTCATATTAGTGTTGTCTGTTTCTTTATCTGGTTCCAGCCCATTTGAGAAAAATATATTGGCTGATGCCGGGGAGATGCCTGTGTACGGAAACTGGAAAACATTTACCGAAAAGGATGGCTTGCCTGCTGATAAGGCTTACTGCGTGCGCATTGACGGTGACAGGGTCCTGGTTGGCACCAGTAAAGGGTTGGCCGTTTACGAGAACAATGAGTGGCGTACATATACTGTCGAAGACGGTCTGGCTCATCCGGGCGTGCTTTCCATTGATGTGAGTGAGCTTACAGGCGATGTCTGGCTGGGTACACTCGGGGGATTGAACCGTTGGTCCGCCGGCAGATTCGAGACATTTACACAATTCAACAGCGGCCTGGCCAACGATGTGATCTATTCAGTTATCTGTGATGGAAAAGATGTATGGGTAGCTACCGGTGGGGGAGCCGGACATTATGATACTTATGCTAAAACATGGGGGATCTACACCGAGAGGAATGCTCCCATGCATGAACCCTGGACTTACGGGGTTTGTGCTGGGGACAATAAGATCTTCATTGCTGCCTGGGGAGGCGGAGTAATTGAATATAATACCAGTACGGAAAAATTCAGGGACTATGTTGATCCGGATGGAGAAATGGAAATTGATTTATTCCCAGACGACGGGGTTGTTCATGATATTACCACAGGAGTATCCCATGCCGATGGCATTCTCTGGGTAGGAACCTACTTTGGATTAAGCCGTTATGACGGTGCACACTGGAAAGGTTATTTTGACCATGATAGCGGGCTGCTCAGCAATTTCATTAACTTCCTGAAGGCTGACGGGCCTGTTGTTTTTCTTTGTACCGACCTGGGATTAAGCAGTTTTAACGGTGAGACCTGGGTAGGATACCAGAGAAATGAAAATGACTATAAGGGTAAGGTGCTGATAACCAACGGAGACGAAACAAAAGAAATAAATGCATCCACTTCTATCTCACATAACTTTGTAATTGGTGTCGATACACAGGGCGACGAGATTTGGCTTGCAACATCAAAAGGTGTTTGTAGGGGTGAAAAAATTAAATAATAAAAATGAACCAATCATGAGACGCATACTTCAACTCCTGGTTTCAGCCCTTTTTATTCTATCTCCGGTATTGGAGCTGCAAGGGCAGGAAGATAAGCAGAACTACGGCAAAACACCTGATGAATGGATTCCATATGGTCAGTTCCAGAAAGCGTATAAGAATTTTTTCGACGATGTGCAGGACTTCACCGGTGCAGGCCGTGAAAAGCCTGAACCAACCGGCTTGAAGGAAATCAAAATCGGAGTTCTTGGACCGCTGGATGGTTCGGTGATGGTTCCCCAGGGCATACAGATGCTGCAGGGAGCTACCCTGGCTGCAGAAGAGGAAAACAAGCGTGGTGGGTATAAGGGTATGCCATTCAAAATCATGCCACATAATGATGTGGGACTCTGGGGTGCGGCTGCCAATGAGGTAGTAAAAATGAATGATGAGAAGGTCTGGGCCTTTATAGGTACCATTGATGATGTCAATTCACATGTTGCCTTGCGTGTGGCACTGAAAGTGGAACTTCCCATGGTTAATACCGGAGATCCTGACCCCACATTCACTGAAACACGCATACCCTGGATGATCCGCTGTATTGCAGATGACCGGCAAAGCAGCTATGCACTTGTAAACTACATATACAGGAAAAAAGAACATTCCCGGGTGGCTGTGCTACGTGCAGACAACCGCTATGGCCGGGTCGGGATCATGGAGTTCAGGGATGCAGCACTTCGTCTTGGATATCCCCTTGTCCTGGAGGTCCGGTTTGCCGACGGGGAAACCCGTTTTACCACCCAAATCGAACGGATCATTAAATCTAATCCCGATGCTGTCGTTCTCTGGGGAAATGCAAAGGAGACGGCCCTGATCTTAAAACAAATGCGGGAAATGGGGATGCAACAACCTGTCTATGGTTGCGACAGGCTTGTTTCTCCCGACTTTCTCCAGATTGCCGGTGAGGAGGCCGAGGGTGTGGTGACTACCTGTCAATATAACCCCACCCTTGATATCCCTAAATTAAAAGCCTTTAACAATAACTATTATAAGAGATTTGGCCAGGAACCTGATGTCTTTGCCGCCCATGCTTATGACGGAATGAATATTGTTATTGAGGCCATTCATAAAGCCGGACTTAACCGTGCCCTTATTCGTGATGTGCTTACAGACCTGAAAACCTTTCAGGGATATCAGGGCATCACCGGTGAGATTATCTTTGATGCTTCCTGGAATGATATCGGACCTATCTGGATGACTGAGGTCCGCGATGGAAAGTTTGAATTTTTCACTCCACCACCGCTAAATCTGTCGCAGCAGTAAATACAAAATAATGGAAACACATAAAGGTGATATCCCGAGTAAATACGGGAGTTCTGCTCCCAACCTGGTCAATCGCCAGACAATTGCAAATGATACAGTGATCAATGTTAATGGGATAGAGATAGGGGGCAAAGAAATCGTAATCATCGCCGGGCCCTGTGCCGTTGAGAATAAAGAACAGATACTGGAAACTGCCAAAGCAGTATATTCAGGAGGTGCAAATCTATTGCGGGGTGGAGCCTTCAAACCAAGAACCTCTCCGTATAGTTTTCAGGGCCTTGGGGAAGAAGGGCTCAGGTACCTCAGCCAGGCCAGGAAAGAAACCGGTTTACCTGTGGTTACAGAAGTTATGGATACACGACAAGTGGAATTGGTTTGTAAATATGCAGACATCATACAGATAGGTTCCCGCAGCATGCATAATTTCCCGTTGCTGAAAGAAGCAGGTAAATGTAGGAAACCTGTTTTATTCAAACGTGGCTTTATGGCTACCATAGATGAGTACCTTCATGCTGCAGAGTATATCCTGAGCGAGGGAAACCGGGAGATTATTTTATGTGAACGGGGCATACGGACTTTTGAGAACTACACCCGCAATACGCTTGATCTTAGTGCTGTGCCTGTCTTGAAACGGCAAACCCATCTTCCTGTAATCGTTGATCCCAGTCACGGCACCGGGCACAGCTGGTTGGTGCCGGCCATGGCTAAAGCTGCCATTGCCGTAGGTGCAGATGGTATCATGGTGGAGGTTCATCATAAACCATTAGAAGCCTTAAGCGATGGCCAGCAATCCCTTTATCCGAATGATTTTGTTCAGTTGGTAAAGGATATTGAGAAAATCGCAGAGGCATGTGGACGGAAAATATATCACCATAAACCACTCATTGTTTAATCACTCTTCAGATATTCAATAATATATGATTCAGTTCAGGTCATTATCTCTGGTTTGCTTCCTGATAGTGATTGCAAGCGGACCCGCCACCACGGGAGCTCAAACCTTGAATCATAGTAAAATACAGGATAATAAAGTAAAAATCGGGCTTTTAATTCCAGAGCGGGAGGCCCTGGCAGCAAAACACGGTGCAGAATTGGCCATCCGGAAGGCAAATGAGGCCTTGGATATCCCGAAGTATCAACTGGTTGTCCGTTCAACAGAAGGTCCATGGGGTGCTGGTTCCAAGGAATCTGTGGGCATGGTGTTTGAAGATGAGGTAGTAGCCATCATGGGTTCCCTTGATGGTCGGAACGCACACCTGGCAGAACAGGTGGCTACGAAGACCCGGATTGCCTTTTTATCTACATGGGCAACAGATATGACCCTGTCCCAGGCTTTCGTTCCCTGGTATTTTCGATGTATACCAAACGACCATCAACAGGCGACTACATTGGTCCAGGAAATCCATCACAAAAGAAAATTAAAAAACCTGGCAATCATTTCCACCGAGACCTATGACTCCAGGCATGCTGCCAGTACCTTTGTCAAAGTCACCGCTTCCCTGAATATTCCGGCACCCAGACAGTTTCAATATGCTTCTTCAGGTCAGCATCTCCCTCAGATCCTGACAGATATTGAAAATTTTGGTACTGAAGCCATCGTTTTATTTGGAGATCCTGAATTTGCCACAGAGATAATAGCTGCATTGGAAGAACGAAGTATGAATCAAATGATTTTTGGTACATTAGCAGTTACGGACGGGCTAAAAACAACAAGCCCTGACTGGAGTTACCTGGAGGGAAGTATACTGGTGTCTTCCGGCCATTGGTTTACAAAGGAGGGATTGGCATTTCAGGAGGAGTTTCAGGAAGCTTTTGGATACCAACCAGGTGCTGCAGCAGCATATGCCTACGATGGCATCAATGTGATCATTGGAGTTATCAGAAGGGCAGGAGTGGATCGTGACAGGATTATTGAAGCATTTGCTGAAGCAAATCATAAATCAGGCATTACAGGTGATATTCAATTTGATGTAAATGGTAACCGTTCCGGCTGCAGCAGCCTGATGACAATTAGGAAGGGAAATCCATATATTCTGGCAGGGGATTAAAATTATTAATAAAAATTCTGCAATGAAATTGAAATACCTCTTACCATTGATGCTGTGGATGTTTGCCCTGATACTTGGCGGGTGCAACCAGAAGAATAAAAAGCAGGTGGCGGACCCGGGAGAGATGATCAGCATTAAAACACTGGGATTGGCTTATCTTGAAGAAAACCAGCTGGAGGAAGCAGAAGCTGAATTTTTGAAACTTGTGGACCTTGATCCGAAAGAGGTATTGGGTTATGCAAATCTGGGACTTGTTTATCTAAGGATGGGGAACTACCCGGAAGCTGAAGAATGGCTGCAGAAAGCCCTTAAAATGGATCCTAAGGATCCGGATATCAGGCTAATTCTGGCAAAGGTCTATGAAATGAGCAGCCAGACCCAAAAATCAATCAGTGAACTTGAACAGGCCATTCGTCACTCTCCCGGTCATATAAAATCACTGTATCAACTCACTGAATTATACGCATCATCAACGGATGATGAATCTTTAAAAAATCGTCATAAATATACCCTGGCGCTGGCAGGGAGTACACCTGGCAATATTGTCCCACGTCTAAACCTGATCGAAATCCTGATCCACGAAGCCCAGGCCGATAAGGCGCTTGAACAGATGGAAGGATTGCAACAGGTTTTCCCTGAATTTCCAAAAGAGGCCATTGAATACTATAATAAGACCATGGCTGCATTGCAGGTTCAGGAGTATGATAAAGCCTCGGTTTCATTCATGATCTTTCATAACTATTTAAAGGTAACTTTTCCTTACCAGGCAGGTATTTTGGAACTAAAAGGACCGGGAGGTTCCTTAATTGGATTCCCGGTAATCACATTCGATCAGCAACCGGGAATAACAACCCGTGGCATGGATTGGAAGGCAATACTGGAAGCCATAAAATTCATAGATATTACCTCATCTGCGGGACTGGATGTCATTAATAGCGGTACGGGCAACACACATATCACGGCATGTGATTATGATGGGGATGGAGCTTCAGATTTATACATAGGCCGATCGGACTCCCGGTCAGGATCCTACAGGCATTTTTTACTCAGGAATGAGCTTGGCAATTTCAGGGATGTATCCCTTGAATCAGGCATTCTGCACCAGGGGGTTGAATCTTCAGCGAAATTCGGCGATTACAATAACGATGGATTCCAGGACCTGTATATCTTGAAAGAAGGATCAAATATTTTGTATAAAAACACTGGTGAAGGAACTTTTGTTGATGTGGCCGATCAAGCCAATGTTGGAGACGGATCGAACGGAAATATGTCTCTTTTTTTTGATTTTGACCATGATGGCGATCTCGATCTGTTTATTGCGACGGGGGACTCAAACCTGCTGTATCGGAATAATGCGGATGAAACTTTTCTCGAGCAGGCGGTCCGGTCAAATTTATCAGGTGGAAGGGTAAACAGCACTGATGCAGCGTTTGGTGATTTCGACGAAGACGGGGATATCGATCTTTTCGTGGTAAACAGTGAGGGACCAAACAATCTCAATATCAATCAAAGACAGGGGATATTCAGAGATAATACCGAGGGGAGCGGCCTTAAAACCGAGGCAGGATCAAATGCCGTTACGGCCGGAGATTTTAACAATGACGGATTTCTGGACCTTTTTGTAGCATCGACGGAGACTGGTTATTCCAGGTTGTACAGTAACCTGGGTGATGGAAGCTTTGAGACAGACGACAGATCAGAAGATCTGAATCAGACACTTCAGAACATCCGGGTGCTTGATGCATCTTTCCTGGATTTCGATAACGACGGTTTCCTTGATCTCCTTGTGGTTGGCGAAGAAGGTAAAGCAGGGAGTAATGGGGTGTCTCTCTATCATAATGATGGTGCAGGGAAGTTCTGGATCGTAAAGAATATCCTGCCCAAGGATCTTACATCCGGAAGAAAGATCCAGACCATGGATTACAATGATGATGGTGATACGGATGTTCTGATAACGGGTCTGGACGGAAGTGTACGTCTCCTGCGAAATGATGGTGGAAATAATAACCATTATGTAAAGATGAAGCTCGTTGGTCTGAGGACGGGCAGCGCCAAAAATAATTATTATGGAATCGGGGCCAAGGTGGAAATCCGGGCAGGGAACCTTTATCAATCAAAAGTTGTGACAGAACCTTATGTCCATTTTGGATTGGGACCACGGTCAAAAGCTGATGTAATACGCATTTTATGGACAAATGGGGTTCCTCAAAATTTGTTTTATCCCGGGACGGACCAGGACCTGGTTGAGGAACAGATTTTAAAAGGATCATGCCCCTTTCTTTATACCTGGAATGGAGAGGAATATGTCTTCCTTAAAGATATCATGTGGAGAAGTGCACTCGGTATGCCCCTTGGTATAATGGGTGAAGCCAAAGAATATGCGGATCCGGATGCTTCGGTAGATTATATTAAGATCCCGGGGGAATTATTAAAACCAAAGAATGGTAAATACACGGTTCAGGTCACTGGTGAATTATGGGAAACCATCTATTTTGATAAGATTGCCCTTGTAGCACTCGACCATCACGATTCGGTTGAGGTTTTTGTTAATGAACGCCTTTTACCTTCCCCTGTTACGGGTTATAAGGTATACCAGGTCAGGGAAAAACTGATCCCGGTATCGGCCAGTGATGTCAATGGTTTGGATCTACTTCCTCTGATTACAGAAAAAGACGACAGATATGTATCCAATCTTACCCCTGGCAGGTACCAGGGATTAACTGAAAGGACAGAGCTTACACTGGACCTGGGTGAGGTTGATCATTCGAAAGACATTATCCTTTTTCTAAATGGCTGGATATACCCTACTGACGCCAGCATCAATGCATCCATCTCACAATCGGCAGCGGTTGAAGTAATACCTCCCTATTTACAGGCCATAAACAACAGGGGTGAATGGGAGACTATTATTGAGAACCTGAGCTTCCCGATGGGAAAAGATAAAACAGTTGTGGCAGATCTTTCAGGAAAAATTTCCACTACTGATCCCCGGATACGGATCTGTACGAATATGGAGATTTACTGGGATCAAATATTTTATGCCAATGAGAATGCTGATTCACCAATACAGTCCCACAGCCTAAATCCCAGTTCAGCTGACCTGCATTACAGGGGATTTTCACGTACCTTCAGAAAAGGGGGCAGGTACGGACCGCATTGGTTTGATTATTCAGAAGTAGTTTCCACCGGCCAACAATGGAGGGATCTGCTGGGAACCTATACGCGTTATGGCGATGTATTACCACTTCTCACGGAAGCAGATGACAAATACATAATCAAAAATGCGGGCGATGAGACGAGCATCACATTCAATGCAGAAGGCTTGCCTGCATTACCTGAAGGATGGACGAGGGACTTTCTTTTACATAGTGTAGGATGGGTGAAGGATGGAGATCTCAATACAGCATCCGGGCAAACGGTCGGCCCCCTTCCCTTTCATGGTATGACCCGCTATCCCTATGGTCCTGAGGAATCCTATCCTGCTGATAAAGAGCATACAAATTACCTGAAAAAATATAATACGAGGGAAGTTAGCGCAGAGAATTTCCGTAAAGCAGTTCTTAATGCGGAAGCGACACTAAAAAAGAATGGCCAGGAGAACTAAGATAAAACGGCGCAATTTCATTGTACAGATCTTTGCCTTTTCGCTGGGAAGTTTGACGCTGGGAGCATGCTTTAACAGGGGAAAAGATAAAAACAGCAAAAGGGTTGAAGGATCTCAGGGACCAGGCTTTGAAAACAGCCTCTCCAGAAACCGTGAAATGCCGAGGGACTTGCTTTATGATTTGCTTGATCAAAAAGTGGACCATTATATGCAGATCTCAAATAACTGTGCACAAAGCAGTTATTTAGCTTTATCGGAACAATTTGAAATCGACGATGAGGAGGTTTTAAAAGCATTAACCCCCTTGCCAGGCATGGCAGAAAGAGGTAAAACCTGTGGAGCCCTTACCGGGCCCCTGATGGTTTTTGGACAGATCTATGGTCGTGGAAAAAACAGCTTGCATGATTGGGATATTTACCGGGATTCACTAATTCCTTCAGGAAAATTCTGCCAGGAGTTTGAGCAGGAATTTGGGAGTAACCTCTGTTTTGATATTCAGAAAAAAGAATTTGGCAGAAGTTATCAATTGACCAATCCCGAAGATCTGAAAGAATTCCAGGAAGCGGATGCTACTGGCAAATGCAGTTCCGTTGTCCGGAAAGCTGTCCGGATGGCCGCTGAGATTATTTTGAACGACCAGGAGGTAACTGATGAAGCATAGAAATCAAAATGTTCGCCTTATTTATTTGCTTCTTGTAGCATTGTTCCTTATCAACCCATGCCTTAGATCATCAGCACAGATCAATCCACCCGTATTTACAGATGTTACCAGCCAGGCAGGGATTGATTTCCGGTATACATTCGGGGACTATACCTATGAGAATATCCTGGAAAGCAGCGGATCCGGCATCACCGTATTTGATTACAATAATGACGGACTATACGACCTGTATATGCTTAATGGGACTTATCTTGAAGGCATATCGGATCCGGCCGGTAAAGTTTTTAAAAATACGTCCAATAAACTTTACAGGAACAACGGTGACGGAACATTTACAGAGCTGGCTCAAAAAGCAGGGGTGGATGACCGGAATTGGAGTATGGCAGCGGGAGCCATAGATTATGATAAAGATGGTGACGAAGACCTGTATCTTTTGAATTATGGACCGAATGTCTTTTACCGCAACAATGGTAATGGAACATTCACCGATATCACTGAATCAACAGGGCTCGTCGGACCGGCAAAGTTAAATGGCTTTACTAAATGGAGCGTTGGTGTTGCTTTTGGGGACTATAATACAGATGGCAGGATGGATGCTATGGTGGGTAACTTTCTTGCCTTTGATCCAGATTATATTTCACCCACCACGCCGGATATGATGCCCCATCCATCTGAATACATGGGACAGGCATCCATGCTGTACCTGCAACAATCAGATGGACGATTTGTAGATGTTACCAAAAAATATGGATTGTTTTTCCCCGATTCGAAATGTATGGGATTAACAGTGTTTGATTACGATATTGACGGTGACCTGGATATTTTCCAGGGCAATGATCACCAGCTAAATTTCCTCTTCAGAAATGATGATCAAAAATACCATGATGTGGCGATAGCCAGCGGTGTTGCTGCCAATAGCCATGGTGTCCCGACGGGCTCCATGCATGGGTCAATCGGGGACATAGACGGTGATAGCCGGATTGACCTGCTGGTAACAGATCTCAGGTATGGTGCCCTCTACCGGAATACAGGTAACGGCTTGTTTGAAGATGTTACCGAAGAAAGTGGTGTTGCCGTGGCTATGGCAGGGAAAGGTGCCTGGGCTGCCGAACTTTTTGATTTTGATAACGATGGTGACCTTGATATATTTTCTGCCAATGGAACCGCCGAGGAACTGATCCTGCAACCACCACTGCTTCTCGAAAACGATGGTAAAGGGCATTTTCAGAATGTGGGTCCCAGGTTAAGTGATTATTTTTCAGCCAAACGTTCGGGACGGGCAGCGGCGATCTGGGATTACGATAATGACGGGGATATGGATATCATTGTGTCTCATATTGATCTTCAGGCAAGCCCCACATTGCTGAGAAATGATGGAGGAAACAGAAATCACTGGCTGGGATTAAAACTGGTAGGCAAAGATGGGCCTGCGTCAGCCATTGCTGCGAGGGTCACGGTTAAATCAGGCGATATGGAGCAGGTTCACATTAACCAGTGGGCAAGCAGTTACCTTACCAACCACGATCCCCGGATCCACATTGGCCTGGGACAGAATAAAAAGGTAGATCAGGTTGAAATTGTCTGGTCAAACGGAAAAAAAGAAATATATTACAATCCGGCTATTGATCGCTACCTGATAATTAAAGAAGGAACAGACACCCAATAACTAAATCATATAGATTATGAAAGCTCAAACTTATTTTTTCCTACTTGTACTTATTTCAATTTTCATTGGTTCATGTAACCAACAAAATCAACAAGCTATTGTTGAAGAATACACTGAAACAATGCTGACTTACCCTTACCATGATACGAATTCCTTTCCTATCATTCAAAACAAGAATGATATTTATCCTTATTCCCGCATTGACGGATTTAGCCATACCGGGACACCGAGGGATTGGAAAGTAGTAAAACTCGAAAATGATTACATCGAAGTTTATGTCCTTCCTGAAGAGGGAGGCAAGGTATGGGGTGCCATTGATAAGGTAACCGGAAAAGAATTTATATATAAAAACAATGTGGTGAAATACCGGGACCTTGCCATGAGAGGTCCATGGACTTCTGGCGGGATCGAATTCAACACAGGCGTGATCGGCCATCATCCTGGCGGAGCGTCTCCTGTAAATTACAAGGTATTTACAGACGATGACGGTACAGCCCATTGTGTGGTTGGTGGAATGGATCTTCCGTCCCATATGCAATGGCGGGTTGACATATTCCTGCCGGCGAATACTTCTTATTTTGAAACCGTTTCCTCCTGGTACAATGCCACTTCTTTTTACCAGCCCTCTTACTATTGGAGCAATGCAGCTGTAAAGGCCTCGAAAGATCTGAAATTTTATTTTCCGGGGACCCACTGGATAGGACATAATGGAATGTCACATCCCTGGCCTGTGGATGAGCAGGGTGTTGACCGCTCATGGTATATAAACAGTAAAGACATTGGTTCCAGTTCCTGCCATATCTTTGGAAGCATTGACAATTATTATGTTTCCTATTTCCATGATGAAGATTTCGGTTCCGGACACTGGTCCGAAATTTACGGAACACCGGGGAAGAAGATATTTCTTTGGTCACAAGCCAGGAATGGTGCCATCTGGGAAAACTTACTTACGGATACAAATGGACAATATGTGGAGGTACAGGCAGGCAGAATGTACAACCAGAACAGTTTCAGCAGCAGTCGCACACCCTTTAAACAAACTGATTTTACCCCCTATTATTCAGATTCCTGGACAGAGCGCTGGTTCCCGGTCAGGGGTACTGACGGAGTCACCCGCGTAGCAGAATCAGGAACCATTCACCTGAAGTATTCCGCGGATGGAATGAACCTGTTGTTTTCTCCTATCAAGGAGATCAATGCAAAAATGAGGGTGGCAGTAAATGGCGAAGAAATCTCGAATGACCAGGTCGTCATGAAGCCATCTGAAACATTGAATGAGGAATTTAGCGGCATCAAGGAGGGTGATAAAATTGAAGTTTATTTGGGGACTGAAAAACTATTCTCATCGGAAGACAATTTTGAAGTTGAAAGGCCCAATAAGTCGGAAGGAAATGCATTGGAAGATCTGTTCATCCTGGCCGGTGAACTTGAGCAATTCAGATATTACAAAAGGGCCCTTGAGACATACCTGGAGCTGATTGAGAAAGAGCCAAACAATTTAAAAGCTTTGGAGCGGGTGGCAGAACTTTATGCCCGCAGCGGAGAAATTGACAAGGCCCTTGATTATACCAGGAAAGTGCTAAAGGTAGATGCTTATTCACCTGGGACTAATTTCATTTATGGAAACCTGCAGAAAATAAAAGGTAATCTTACTGATGCCAAAGACGGATTCAACTGGTCCATGCGATCCCTGGAATATCACGCTGCTTCATTGCAACTACTGGCCGAGATCAGCCTGATGGAAGATAACCCGGTAGTGGCCCAACGCTATGCTGAAAAATCCCTGGCATATAACAGTCTGAACCTGAATGCTTATAAGTCCCTCGCTATCGCATTGCGGAAACTGGACAAGCCTCAACAGGCAGAAGAAGCACTTGCAGAGATACTGGAAATTGATCCACTGGATCATTTTGCCCTGTTTGAAAGATATCTTCTTAATCCTGGGGTGGGACTAAGCAACTTTAATAATTCATTCCAAAATGAAATGGCCAACGAGGAATACCTTGAACTCGGACTGTATTATGCCAATATGGGTTTGAAAGATGAGGCCATACAGGTCATGGAGCAGGTCCCCTCCTATCCTGCCATACAATACTGGCTTGCCTGGCTGAATAAAGAAGACCAGGAAAAAAGTAAAACTTACCTGGCCCTGGCCCTGGAGGCCAGTCCGGAATTTGTCTTTCCCTACAGGAATGAAACCGGGATGGTACTTGACTGGGCCTCAAAGCTAGTCCCATCATGGAAAACAGATTATTATTCAGCACTCATTCTATGGAACAGGGGGAGGGATGAAGAGGCCCTGGCTCTCCTGGAAAAATGGGGAGAAGAACCGGAATTTGTTCCATTTTACTATTCCCGGGCCTGTTTGAAAGATATTACCTCTGATGCGGGACTCGAAGAAATGAAGAGGGCACTGGCCATTGGCCCGGACCAATGGAGGTTATACAAGGAACTGGCAAATATATACAGCCAGCGCAATGATCTTCAAGCTGCTGTAGAGATTGCAGAAAAAGGCCATCAGAATTTTCCCGGTAATTACATTCTTGACATTGGCTACAGCAAGGCTTTGACAAATACGGGCCAATATGCAAAATCCCTTGAGGTAATTATTAATGCGGATGTCCTTCCATACGAGGGTGAAAGAAGTGCACAACGCATCTTTGTATATAATTGCCTTATGCTTGCTTTTGACAGCTACAAGAAAGGAGACGATGAGACAGCACTGGAATACATAGCTAAATCCGAAACCTATCCTGAAAACCTGGGTTCTGGCTCACCTCCATTTCCGGATTACCGCAACCAGAACATACTGAGATCCAGGATCTATAGCAAGACCGGGGAGCGTGAAAAGGCCGCTAAAGCAAAGGATGAGATCCAGGCATATACCGAGAAACATGGTGAAATGAGAGGTGGCAACATATTTGATCGGGGTTTGACAGACACATACGTAAAACCCTTCTAGCGAGACGCCCACTGACATCGTGAAAGCTCAGACTTATTTATTCCTGATTGTGATGGTGACCATGATCGTTGGTTCATGCAGTCAGCAGCCATCTGTTGAGGTATACCATGAAACATTGTTTACCTATATGTTTTCAGATACCAATCCTTTTCCCATCATTAATAATAGAAATGATATTTATCCGTATTCCCGCATTGATGGGTTCAGCCATACAGGTGAACCAACGGAATGGGAATTGGTAAAACTCGAGAATGAATACATCGAAGTTTATATCATTCCAGCCATTGGCGGGAAGGTATGGGGCGCCATTGATAAAGCCAGCGGGAAGGAATTTATTTACAAGAATGATGTGGTAAAATTCAGGGATATAGCTTTAAGAGGTCCCTGGACCATGGGAGGGATAGAATGGAATTCAGGTGTGATAGGCCATCATGCCGGTGCAGCCACTCCTGTAAACTACAAAGTATTTACAGGGGAGGATGGCTCGGTACATTGTGTGATTGGCGGTATGGACCTCCCCTCACATATGCAATGGAGGGTTGACATATCCCTGCCTCCGAAAACCACCTATTTTGAGGCTACAACTAAGTGGTACAATGCAACATCTTTTTACCAGCCTTATTACCACTGGAGCAATACCGCCATGAAAGCCGCTGAAGATCTGCACTATTATTTTCCGGGGGACTACTGGCTGGGGCATAATGGGTTGTCCCATCCATGGCCGGTAGATGAACAGGGTATTGACCGCTCATGGTATAAAAACAATGCAGACAGGAACAATAGCTCATACCATGTTTTTGGAAGCATTGACAATTATTATGTTTCCTTTTACCATGATGAAGATTTCGGTATGGTACACTGGTCCGATATCATTGGTACCCCGGGGAAAAAGATCTGGCTATTCTCACATGCCAGGGATGGTGCCATCTGGGAAGATCTACTGACAGACACACATGGTCAATTTGTGGAGGTACAGGCAGGCAGGATGTACAACCAGAATAGTTTCAGCAGCGGCCATACACCTTTTAAGCAAACTGATTTTACTCCCTACAATACTGACTCCTGGACGGAGCGTTGGTTCCCGGTAAGGGCTACAGGTGGAATCACCCGCGTGGCAGAATCAGGAAGCATTCATTTAAAATTTTCAGCCGATGGCATGAATCTGTTGTTCTCCCCTGTCCGGGAGATCAATGAAAAAATGATGGTGAAGGTCAATGGTGAGGAGATCTCAAATGTCCAGGTTGTTACAAAGCCGTCTGAAACATTTAATGAGGAATTTGCGGGCATAGTGGAGGGAGATAATATTGAGGTATATCTTGGGACTGAAAAACTATACGCTTCAGGAGACCAGCTCCTGATCGAAAGACCCGAAAAGGCAGATGGAGATGCCATGGACGACCTGTTTATCCTGGCAGGTGAACTTGAGAAGCGCAGGTTTTACCAGCGAGCCCTGGAGACATACCTGGAGTTGCTTGAGAATGAACCCTTACATCTCAAGGCGCTGGAGCGGGTGGCAGAACTTTATGCCCGCCGTGGTGAAATTGACAAAGCCCTGGCTTATACCCGGCAAGTGCTTAAAGTAGATACTTATTCGCCGGGGTGCAATTTCATTTATGGGAACCTGCAAAAAATAAAAGGCAATCTGACAGATGCCAGGGATGGTTTCAGATGGTCCATGCGTTCCCTGGAATATCAAGCTGCTTCATTACAGCTGCTTGCAGAGATCAGCCTGATGGAAGGGAACCCGGAATCGGCCCATAAGCTGGCTGAAAAATCCCTGGCTTATAACAGCCTGAACCTGAATGCTTACAAAACCCTGGCCATTGCTCAAAGGAAATTGAACAAGCATACGAAGGCAGAAGAAATATTGGCCGAGATACTGGAACTTGACCCCCTGGATCATTTTGCCCTGTTTGAAAGATACCTGCTTAAACCTGGCGTGGGACTGGCCAACTTTAATAATTCATTCAAAAATGAAATGGCCAATGAGGAATACCTTGAACTTGGATTGTATTATTCCAACATGGATTTATA
This sequence comes from uncultured Bacteroides sp., assembly GCA_964642325.1. GTDB lineage: Bacteria > Bacteroidota > Bacteroidia > Bacteroidales > SM23-62 > SM23-62. The sequence continues at coordinate 24,781 of CAZXOJ010000008.1, forward strand.
CTATGAGTCCAAACAGGTCCTGGAGCTGGTCCCCTCCTATCCGGTAATCCAATACTGGCTTGCCTGGTTGAACAAAGAAGACAATGAGAAAAGCAACGCTTACCTTGAACAGGCCCTTGAGGCCAGCCCGGAATTTGTCTTTCCATACAGGAATGAAACCCTGATGGTGCTTGATTGGGCCTCAAAACAAATCCCATCTTGGAAAACAGATTATTATGCAGCCCTGATAATGTGGAACAGGGGACGGAATGAAGAGGCCCTGGCACTCCTGGAAAAATGGGGAGAAGATCCAGAATTTGTCCCCTTTTACTATTCAAGGGCCTGTTTGAAAGGTCTTAAATCTGACGTGGGACTCCAGGATATGCAAAGGGCACTGGGGGTTGGTCCCGGTCAATGGAGAGTATACAGGGAACTGGCAAATATGTACAATCAGCGTGGTGACTTCTTAGCTGCCCTGGAAATATCAGAAAAAGGCCATGATAAATTTCCCGGGAACTATATCCTGGATATATCCTACAGCAAATCCCTGACAAATACAGGGCAATATGAGAAATCACTGGATATCCTGAATAAAACAAATATCCTTCCTTACGAGGGTGAAAGAAGCGCACAAAATATTTTCGAATATAATTATTTAATGCTGGCTTTTAACAGTTTCCAGGAAGGAGACTATGACCTGGCACTGGACTATCTTGATAAATCCGAGGCTTATCCGGAGAATTTGGGTTCAGGCATGCCTCATAATCCGGATTATCGCAATCAGAACATACTGAGAGCCAGGATCTATAATAAAACCGGAGAACGTGAAAAAGCCCGTGAAGCCAATGGTGAGATCCAGGCATATACCAGTAAATTTGGTGAAATGAGAGGTGGCAGCATATTTGAACAAAGGTTCAGAGATTCTTTTACCAGACCGTTTTGAGTCAGCAAACTACGCAGCATGTAATCTCACTCTGGTACCAGGCAGGATATAATTTCCCCGATATAGAGTTTATGGAAATCTTTCTTGGGGTAATTTTTCCCTGCCAGGTTCTCTACCATGAAATTATCTTCCGTCAGCCAGTCAGCATATAGTTTCCGGCATTCCAGCACCAGTTTGCATTGTTCGTAGTAAATATTGCCTGTTTCGGTTGTAAGTGGGACCAACCCCGTTTCTGTAATCTTATCAACATCTTTCCCGGAACGGGTTCCACAAAACTGTAGGATTTCCTTGTACTGGTCTTCCAGGAAGCAGAGCGTGTAATAATCTGATGCCTCCATGAACTCAAATGTGTACCTCTGTGGCCTGACAAAGCAGAATGCCACGGGAAGATGCCAGAGGATGCCCATGGTTCCCCAGCTGGCCGTCATTGTGTTGAATTTACTTTGATCACCCGCCGTGATCAACATCCAGTCATCACCAATCTGCTTAAATACATTGTCATCTAAATCCCTTACCGGGATATTTGCGAATTTCTTTTCCATTGTCATGCAAGTTTAAGCGCAAGATAAGCATTTCAGGTTTTTTTTTTACCTTCGTTTTCCAACCAGGAAACATATACATCCCAACTTTTCAATAAAATCACAAATCCTTACGGAATGGCAAAAAAAACCATAGACAGGTTTTCCCTGAGATTCATACTCCTGAAGTCTTATTCGTATTTTATCTACCGGATCTTTTATCGGCGGATCGAAGCAAAACATTGGGAACGGATACCCAGGGACCGGCCGGTATTGCTTGCCCCAAACCACCAGAATGCACTGATGGATGCCATGGCGACCCATAATACCTCTCGCCGTGATCCGATCTTCCTTGCCCGCGCTGATATATTTAAGAATAAATTTATTGCCGGTTTGTTGCGTTTAATTAAGATATTACCGGTCTACAGGATTCGTGATGGTGCCAATGAACTGGGCAAAAACGAAATTGTCTTTCAGGAAGCAATGCAAGTGCTGTTGAGAAAAAAATGCCCGGTGGCTATCATGCCCGAAGGAAACCATGGAAATAAGCGAAGACTGCGGCCCCTTGTCAAGGGAATATTCAGGATTGCCTTCCAGGCACAGGAAAACTATGGAGAGAAGCCAGGCGTTGTAATCGTTCCAGTGGGGATCGATTATTCCAGTTACACTAATTTCAGGGGAAAATTATTTCTGCAGTACGGAGACCCCATTGAGGTCAGCGAATATTATGGAGCTTACCTTGAAAACCAGCCAAAAGCTATTAATATGTTACGAGAGAGGTTGGCAGGGGAGATGAGAAAGTACATGATCGATATCCGGTCTGAGGACCATTATGAAATGTATATGTTGCTCCGTTCTGTTTACAATGATGATATGCGAAAACAGACAGGCCATGAGAAAAACACGCTCTACAACAGGCTGGTCGCTGACCAGCAGATGATCCGAAAACTTTTTGAAGTTGAACAACAGGAAATTGAAAAAATTGAGGCACTTGATAAATTATGCACTACATACAGGGAAGGAGTTGAGGACTTTGGGATGCGCGATTGGCTATTCAAGCATTCCAGGTATTCCTGGACCGCCCTGATCCTTGCTGATCTGGGCATGCTGGCTTTCCTGCCCGTTTTCATGTATGGCGCCATCACCAACTATTTACCTTACTGGTTGACAGCGAAAGCATCAAAAAAACTTAAGGACACCCAGTTCCATAGTACTTTTAAATATGGCATTGGATTGTCCCTTTTTCCCATTTACTATCTGATATTACTTATTCCTGTTTGGATACTCACAGATCCGGGATGGATTAAATGGGCCTTTTTAGCAAGCCTTCCCCTAATAGGGCTCTTCGCACATATCTATTTCATCTGGTTTAAGAAACTGAGGTCCTTATGGAAATACCAGTTTCTCAGCCTTCGCAAAGACAAGCAGCTTGATTCTCTCAAAAAGCTTCGCAAAGATATCATCACAAGGGTTGATGAACTCATTCAGAAATGAGCCTCAAAACTTCTTGATATGTATTCTGATTAACTTGCTTAACAGCAATTTAACAGTGAAAATGGATTAGAAATAGTATCTTCGCAAAAAAGTTAGAGAAGGTAACATGGAGAGAAGTGATCTGACAGAAAAAATAATAAGTGGCATACAGCAAATCGGGATCGGTGTGGGCAACTTGCGAGAGGCATGGAAGTGGTATCGTGAACATTTTGGGATGGACATCAGGGTTTTTGAAGAAGATGCAGTTGCAAGCCTGATGCTGCCATATACCGGAGGACAACCCCAAGCCAGACATGCCGCCCTGGCCTTGAATCTTCAGGGTGGAGGTGGATTTGAGATCTGGCAATATACCAAAAGAGCCCCGCATCCCCCCAAGAACAGTGTGCACCTGGGGGATCTGGGCATCAACGCTGCCAAAATAAAATCCTCTAACATCAAAGACAGCTACCAGTTCTTTCAAAACAAAGGCATCAATATTAACGGGATATCAAGAGATCCCGCCGGGGGTGAGCATTTTTTCGTGAAAGATCCATATGACAATCTTTTCCAGGTGGTCGAAGATGATTCGATCTTTCGTGATGAAAAGAAATTAACCGGTGCCACATTTGGTGCGTGGATTGGTGTTTCCAACATCGACCGCGCTCGCAAGCTTTACAGTGGCATCCTGGGTTATGATGATGTATTATATGACGTTGAAGAAAAATTTGATGACCTGTCTGATCTTCCAGGGGGTGGACATACCTTCAGAAGGGTATTGCTAAAGCACAGCAAAAACGTAAGAGGCACATTCAGCCGCCTTTTTGGTCCCAGCCAGATCGAACTAGTCGAAGTTAAGGACCGTCAACCAAACAAAATCTACGAAGGCAGGCAATGGGGAGACCTGGGATTCATACACCTCTGTTATGATATTATCGGTATGGATGTCCTGCGGGAGGAATGTAAGGCGAAGGGATTTCCTTTTACAGTTGATTCCACTCATCAACATGATGATACTTTTGACATGGGTGAAGCTGCAGGGCATTTCTCTTATGTGGAAGATCCGGATGGTACCCTTATCGAATTTGTCGAAAGCCATAAATTACCTGTCAGCAAAAAGCTTGGATGGTATATCAATCTCCGTAAAAGGAACCCTGAAAAACCCCTGGCCAACTGGATCGTGAAGGCCATGAAATACAACAGGGTCAAGGACAAGAAGAAGAATTGATCCAACCTGGTAATCAGCTCAGCCCAGGATTTCAACATCGTTCCAGAAGGCGATATATCCCTTGATCCGCAGGGCAGCCTCCAAGGGATCTGCATAATACCAGGCGGCATCCCTGTTTTGCTTTCCATTCACTTCCAGATGATAATAACTGGCAGTTCCTTTCCAGAAGCAATCAGTTGTTGTCTGGCTGTCACTGAGAAATTGTCTATCAACTGTATCAACAGGGAAATAATGATTCCCCTCAATTTGCAGGGTCTTATCGCTTTCCGCAATGACCTGCCCGTTCCATATTGCTCTCATGATGATTAATTTATTTACAAATATTCAAATTCCCCGGAAGATAAAATGTCATCTGCCGGACTTATTACCAGGATTTTGTTACCTGGTTAACAGGCGGTAAAGCACCGGTACAACCAACAGTGACATGAAGGTGGAAACGAACAATCCACCTATTATGGTCCAACCCATAGGTGCCCATAAAGTCCCGCCCCTAAGGGTCAGGGGGAGGAGTCCCCCAATAGTGGTCAGGGTTGTAAGGACAATGGGTGTAAACCTTGTCTCTCCAGCTTCTTTGATGGCAGCCATTTTATCCATACCCTGGTCTATCAGTTTATTGATATAATCCACCAGGATGATGGAATTGTTAACAACAATACCTATCAGGCTGATCAATCCAATAAAGGCGGTGAAGGAGAAAGAGTAACCAGTAATATACAGGGCCAAAACAGATCCTATCATGGCCAGGGGAAATGCAGAGAAGATGATAAATGGCTGGGAAAATGACCTGAACTGCAGTACAAGTACCGCAAAAATGGCAATCAACGCAATGATACTTGCCCTGGCCATCCCACCGAAGCTTTCCTCCCTGCTTTCCAGTTCCCCGGTGAATTTATACTCATAATCTGCTGGTATGGGATAGGACTTGAAGCGGGACTCAAGAGAAGCGACTATTTCATCAAGATCATAGCCTTTCCTGATATCAGCTTTCAGGCTGCCGTTGCGGTCCATGTCAAAATGTGTGATGATCCCGGGGGCATCCTTGAGTTCTAGCCTGACCAGTTGTTTTAAAGGTATTTGCCTCCCGCTTAGTGAAGTGACATAGATCCTGTCAAAATCTTCAAGCCTGATGCGGTCATCGAATGGAAGCCTTAGCACAATATCAAACTCATTCCCTTCGACATCCCGGAAACTGGATACCGGCATACCGGTAATGGCGGTCCGGATGGTCCGGTCAATTTCATAGATGGGCACACCCAGCATACTTGCCTTATCACGGTTAATATTGATAAAGAAATCAGTACTTGCCCTGCTGAGCTGGTTATCAATATTTACCAGCCCTGGTTCCTCCCTGAGAAAAGTCTCAAAATCATTGGACAATTTTGTGAGCATTTCCATATTCGGGCCTGTAATTTTGATAACCAGGGGTGCTTCTATAGGAGATCCCTGCTCGAACTCCTTAACATTGATCCTGGCCCCCGGAAAATCACTGAACATTTCCCTGAGGTCCGATATCATCCCGTCAAATTGTTCCACTTCATACTCCTCCAGTTCTACATATATCTCTGCAAAGTTCCTCTCGAAACGCTTCGGGAAAATATTATAATAAATCCTTGGATTACCATGACCCACATTCGTAGCATAATGTTTAACCCCATCCATGGTATCAAGCATGGATTCCACCTTTCTGGCAACTTCATCAGTTTTATCAACATTGACTCCATCAGGGGTATTTATCCTGATCATAAACTGCGGTTTTTCGGCTTTCGGGAAGAAGCTTACCCCGACAAAGCGGAACAACATCAAGGATCCCCCAAGGAGGGCCAGGGAGATCAGGATTATCAATCCTCGTCTCCGAAGGGCAAAATCCAGGCTTTTCCTGTATGGCCCTGCTATCAGGTTCTTCATCAGGAATTTCAGGTTTAGCTCTCGTTTCTTCTTCGTTTTACTGGTGGACTTTCTAAGAAAAATTTTGGCTAAATAAGGCGTCAGCAGCAAGGCAATGCAGAGGGAAGCAAAGAGTGTGTAGATAACGGTTACAGGCATGCTCTGAATGAAACGGCCGGCCTTGTCAGGCATGGCTATGATGGGGATAAATGCGAGCATGGTGGTAACCGTTGCACTGATGATGGGCCATCCCAGCTGTACGCTCCCTTTCACAGCAGCATCATTTTTGGTATTTCCCAGGCCGATAAACCGTTCAATATTTTCGACTATGACAATGGAGTTATCTACCAGGAGTCCCAGTGAGATGATCAATCCGGCTATGGACATCTGTTGCAATCCGAATCCGGTCAGATCAACAAATCCCAGCCCGATCAGGATGGAAAAAGGTATGGCGATAATTACCAGCAATGAGGCCCTGAATCCCAGAGACAGGAAAATGACAAGACCGACGAGCAGTATCCCGAAAAAGAGATTTGACAGGAAACCGTTGATCCGTTCATCTACACTGTCTGCCTGGTCAAAGACTGTGACAAGCTGCATCTCCCGCTCCAGGTCCAATGAATGATCATCAAGAATTTGATGGATCTCTTCGGTGATCTTGAATATATTGTATCCCTCTTTCTGTTTAACCGTAAGAAAAACAGCACGCTCCCCCAGATACCGTGCATAGTATATATTATCTGCATAATCGAAATGAACATCTGCGATGTTTTTGAGGTAGATGTTCCTCCCATTATAAGAACTCACAACGGTATTACTGATCTCTGCCAGATTCTGGTAGGATCCGCTGGTTTTAATACTGAAATCCCTTTCACCAATCTTCATACTGCCACCCGGGATATTGGCATTATTGCTCATGATGGCTTTGTTCACAAGGTCAATGGATATGTTCATTTGCGCCATCTTTTCCATGTCCAGTGATACCCTCAGTTCCTGGTCCGGAATGGCAAACAATTCAACCAGTTTTACACCCGGCACCCGTTCGATCTTCTTTTTAAGTACTTCGGCTTCATCTTCCATTACATCAAATTCCGCCGTTTCTGAAACAATGGCCAGGTGCATCATTACGACATCAGTACTGTTCCATTCCAGTATCTCCAGGTCATAGATCTCATCCGGCAGGTCATCCCGGATGCTATTTACCTGTTGTACGACCTCATCGAACTTTTCATCCGGATCCGATTCAAACGTAAATTCAACGGAGGTAACCAGAATACCGTCACGCATGCTTGTTTCCATCCGTTTGATGTCATCCAGCTCATTGATTGCTTCCTCCAGTGGTGTTGCGACCAGCTGTTCAAGATCTATGGGGTTGCTGCCAGGATATATAATGATGACGGAGGCTCCGGGTACCTGCAGGGGAGGATCTTCCGACCTTGGCATGGTGAAAAATGAGCTTACTCCCACGATCAGCAGCAGGAGAAATGCGGTCAGGGTAAACTGGTAATTGTCAATGGCAAGCCTTAGTATCTTCATGACTTACGGAATTTATTGATCTGAAGCATTCACTTTGATCCGGCTGCCCGTCTTTATATACTGGGCGCCCTCGATTATGAGTTCATCGCCTGGGGACAGGCCCTCCTGCACTACAATACCATGATCATTAACAGAATGGATCTTTATTTTTCTCCGTTGCGGTTGCTGGTCCACCAATACCATCACATACCCTGTCATTCCTGCCCCGTCGATAAGTGCCTCAACGGGAATGACCATATATTTTTCCAGCGATTCAGGAAAAATGTCAACCTTTGCGATAAAACCCGATACCAGTTTTTCAGGCCTCCTGCTTATCTG